>JBIIXT010000052.1:0-6438 GCA_044347205.1 Candidatus Nanopelagicus sp.
AGGCATTCTCTTGCTAACGGTTGTGCTTTCATTCATGGCTACCCTTGGTGTTTGCCAACTTGTATTTGAGCACGTATTTGGTTTTGCTGGCGCAGACGCGTCATTCCCACTATTTGCATTCATTTTCTTGGTTGCATTAGGTATTGATTACAACATCTTCCTAATGACTCGAGTCCGTGAAGAATCGATGAAGATCGGTACGCGAAAAGGTGTTATCAAGGGCTTAACAGTTACTGGTGGCGTAATTACATCAGCTGGAATTGTTTTGGCAGCAACCTTTGCCGTTCTTGGTGTCTTGCCTTTGGTATTCCTAGCCCAACTCGGCTTTGCTGTTGCCTTTGGAGTTCTACTGGACACAATTGTTGTTCGATCCTTGTTGGTTCCAGCACTTGTGCATGTAATTGGACCAAAGATCTGGTGGCCTTCAAAGCTGCAATATGAAAATAAGAAGTAGTATATAAATATGGCGCCCCGCGTTGGTATCGCAGGATACGGATTAGCGGGGAGATATTTTCACGCACCCTTACTAGTTGGCGCAGGCTTTGAGGTCGCATCAATTTTAACCAGAAATGAACAACGAATTCTGGATGCAAAAACAGATTTTCCAAATGCGCAATTATGTAATTCACTGGATGATCTACTTAAATCCAAGATTGATTTATTAGTGGTTGCTTCTGCAAATAATGCTCATGCAGAACAAGCAATCGCAGGATTACAAGCCGGTATTCCAACAGTTGTTGATAAACCAATGGGCAGAACATGGTCTGAGACCCAATCAATTATTGATGTTTCAAAATCAACAGGTGTTGCAGTTACAACATATTTTAATCGCAAATTCGATAGTGATGCCTTGACGATAAAGAAAATAATTAAAGAGGGAGTTCTTGGAAATATTTTCAGATTGGATTCACGGTTTGAAAGATTTCGCCCAGAATTAACTCCTGGCTCTTGGCGCGAGCAATCCAGTGCCAAAGATGGGGGCGGAAATTTACTGGATCTTCAGCCACATTTAGTATCAACAGCGCTAGATTGGTTTGGTCCGGCAACTTTAATTGCAGCTTCCGTTCGCTCCATTCGCGGCGCCTCCGATGATGATATTTCTCTACTTTTAAAACATGAAAGTGGTGTTGACTCTTATCTTTCAGCGAGTGCGATCAATGGCGCTCCTGGTCCTCGAATTCGTTTAACCGGGGATAAGGGATCTTTAGTAATTACTGATCTTGATCCACAGGAAGCCATGTTAAAGAGTGGGTTAATTCCAGTTAATGGTCGGTGGGAGCAAGGCGCTAAGAGCTCTGCTTATATTCAACTAGGAGATAAGCGAATTGACTATCCCTGTGAAGATGGAAATTATGCGCAGTTTTATAATTTAGTAAAGGCTGCATTAGCGGGAGGCCCGTGGCCTGTCTCAACTGCAGAAGCACTTGCTGTTGCAACAATTATTGATGCGGCTCGTGCTAACTCCTTCAGATAAATGAGCTTTGATTGCATAGTAATTGGTGCTGGATTAGCTGGAATTGTTGCCGCCAGAGATTTAGAGAAATCCGGCAAGAATGTTTTACTAATTGAGGCTAGCGATAATGTAGGTGGTCGCGTTCGCAGTGATCATATTGATGGTTTTATTTTGGATCGCGGTTTTCAAGTAATTAATCCAAAGTATCCGCAAGTAAAGCGGAGTAATTTAATTAAAGAATTAGATTTTAAAATGATTTCAGCAAAAATAAAGCTTGTAGATTTGGATTTACTAGTTGGAGTAACTCCAGCCAGTTTTAGTGGGCAAATTGGCTCCATCACTGAAAAGATAAGATTCCTGAAATTTATTGCATCCGCTTCACCTGCAAACTCTTATGCCTTTGGTGATTACACCGGGGCATTTCCAGCCCTTTATGCCAAAGTACTAAAACCTTTTCTAACAGGAGTATTTTTAGGCGATCCTGAAAAAATTGCCGCTGATGTTGTCCATGAGATTCTAAGATCATTCGTAAAATCATTACCAGGGGTTCCAGCAAATGGGGTGGGTGAGTTCAGTAAAGCTTTAGCCAGACCCATAAAGAATGTTTTGTTAAATGAAAGCGTTGTGAAGATTGCGGGCAATCTGGTTACGACACATAACTCAAGTTACTCTGGAAAATATGTAATTGTGGCAACTGATGGAAAAAGTGCCAATAAATTGATTGCGGGCAGTAAGGAGTGCGAAACTCTGTCTAGCTGCACCTATTACTTCGCAGTTGATGATCATCCTGATCTAAGCAAATATCTTCATATCTCTGCCAACTCAAGAGCGGTAAATGCAATTGTTATTTCTAAAGTTTCAAGAAATTATGCACCGGCTGGAAAACACTTAATTTCTGTAACATCACTTCACGCACTAAGTGAATCTGATTTTCGTTCTGAAGCCAGCAGCTTATTGGCAATACCAAGGGAAAAATTAGAGTATGTAAATCATTATGAAATAATTAACTCTTTACCGTTTCACGGCCCCAGGGGAGCGCGCAATGAAAATTTATTTGTTAGTGATCAAACTTTTGTGATCGGAGATCATAAGGCGCTGCCATCGCAGGAAGGTGCAATGAGAACCGGTGCGCAGGTTGCGCAGATGATTAATCAACTAATGCGGTGAGCGCATTAGAGACATGCGGATAATCAAATTCAAAGCCAGCCTCTGTTAATACCTTTGGCATTACCTTCTTTGATCCCAAAATTTCGGTAGAAAATCCGCCTAGAGCGGCGCGTAGGGCAAATGCTGGTGCTGGGAATATTGCTGGCCGGTGCAGGGCTCTAGCTAAGGCTGCGGTGAACTCTTGGTTGGTTACAGGGTTAGGTGAGGTTAGATTAACTGGACCAGTGATTTTAGAGTCAAGTAAAAATATCATTGCTCTGATTTGATCATGCAATGTTATCCAGGACCACCATTGTTTTCCGTTGCCAAGTTTTCCACCTAGTCCGAATTTAAATAGTGGCAGCATTCGACCAAGTGCTCCGCCAGTTGGGTCTAACACCAAGCCTGTGCGCAATTTAATTGTTGGTATATCAAGGGCTAAATCAGCTGCGGCCTCCCACTCGCGACACACAACAGATAGAAAATCCTGACCGCCACGATCACTTTCACTGACAGATCTATCACCAGTTTCACCGTAGTAGCCAATCGCACTTGCTGAAAGAAATTTCTTTACTCCCAAAGTTTTGGCAGCATTTGCAATCGTTGTTGTTCCCAAAAGTCTAGAGTTTAAAATATCTGATTTATAAGCAGCTGACCAACGTTTATCACCAACACCAACGCCTGCAAGGTGAACTATTGCATCTACATCAGCTAACCCTGACAGGTCAATTTCACCCAAGGTTGGATTCCAAGTAACTTCATCATTATTTCGAGTTGCCCGTCTGACAATTTTCTTAACTTCATATCCGTCAGCGCGTAATTGTGCTACTAGTGCGCTACCAATTAATCCGGATGAGCCAGTAACAGCGACTTGATTTATCTTTGACAAATTACAAACCTAAATCAGATTCAAATCGACCTTCTTCTAGTCGCTGCTTTAAAGTAACTAGGAATCTGGCAGCATCTGCGCCGTCGACAACCCGATGATCATAGGAGAGAGCCAAGTAGACCATGGCGCGAATTGCAATAGTTTCTCCACCATCTGCATCCTTAACAACCATTGCGCGTTTTACAACAGCTCCTAAACCAAGAATTGCAACTTGTGGTTGGTTAATAATTGGAGTATCAAATAATGCACCACGTGAGCCAGTGTTAGTAATGGTAAATGTTCCACCACCTAATTCATCTGGTGTAATTTTGTTATCACGTGTGCGGGCAGCAACATCGGTAATCTTGCGTGCAATCCCACCCATATTCAAATCTCCAGCATCCTTAACAACTGGAACAAGTAAACCGCGCTCTGTATCAACTGCAATTCCTAAGTGTTCAGCGGCGTGGTAAGTAATTTGATCACCCTCAACAATTGAGTTAAGGACTGGATGTTGCTTCAACGCCTCACACACTGCAACTGCAAAAAATGGCAGGTAGGTTAACTTCACGCCTTCGCGTGCTTCAAAACTCTCTTTAGCCGCTTTACGCAGGCGATCAATCTTTGTTACATCAACTTCAATAACTGTTGTTAGTTGTGCCGAAATCTTTAGTGACTCAACCATTCGATCAGCAATAACTTTGCGCAATCTTGTCATTGTTACTGAGGTGCCACGAAGCGGTGAAACTGCAATCGGAGCAGCATGTGTGGGAGTTGAAGCAGGAGCAGAAGTGGTTATCGCAGCAAGAGTTGGTGAAGCGGCAATCTTTGGCGCAGCTGCCAAAATATCTTCTTTTCGAATTCTTCCTCCGACACCAGTACCTTTAATTGTTGAAAGGTTCACGCCAGCCTCGGCCGCTAACTTGCGAACAATTGGTGTTACATAAGAATCATCATTTCTAATACTTTGGCTAACAGGTGCTACGGGCGCTGGTGCTACTGGAGGAGTAACAACCGGGGCAGGTACAACAACTGCAGGTGCTACTGGAGTTGGAGTCTTTTGCACTACAGGAGTTGATGGCGCTGTTGGAGTGGGCGCAGAAACTGGCGTGCTACCAGAGACTCCAATTGAAGCAAGGCGTGCACCGACTGCAACTGTGGCATCGACTGCAACATCAATACTTAAAACTGTGCCAGTAGCTGGTGATGGAATCTCAGTGTCTACCTTGTCAGTTGATACCTCTAATAGCGGCTCATCAACATTAATTGCATCGCCTACTTTTTTAAGCCAACGAGTGACCGTTCCTTCAGTTACTGATTCACCTAGAGCTGGCATGGAAACAATTGTTGATCCGGCGGCAGCTGCTGCAACTGGTTTAACTTCAACTACTGGTGCTGCAACGACCGGTGCAACAACTATTGGAGCAACTGGTGCTGCAACTACTGGTGCAACAGGTGCTGCTACAACTGGTGCGGCCGATCCTGCGCTTTCACTAATTACTGCTAATTCTGCGCCAACGGCAACTGTTGAATCAATGGGCACAACAATTTTTTGCAGAACTCCTGCAACTGGTGATGGAATCTCAGTGTCTACCTTGTCAGTTGATACTTCTAAGAGTGGCTCATCAACTGCAACATGATCGCCCTCTTTTTTTAGCCATCTTGTTACGGTGCCTTCAGTTACTGATTCACCAAGGGCCGGCATGGTTACTGAAAATGTCATAACTTAACCCCCCTTGAATCGTTGGTAATTCTAACCATGTGCATGCAGCGGCTTTCCGGCCAATGCTAGGTGAGCCTCACCTAGTGCTTCAGATAATGTTGGATGAGCGTGAATATGTTGGGCAACATCTGCGGCATCGGCTTCCCAATTATAAATAAGTTGAGCTTCTGCGAGTAATTCGCCAACACGGGAGCCAACCATATGTATTCCTAAAATCGGACCATTTTTCGCAGCTACTAGTTTGACTGAGCCTGCAGTTTTTAAAATATTAGCCTTACCGTTTCCAGCTAAATCATAATTTAATTCGACAACATCATGACCTTTGGCTTTGGCAGCAGCAGTTGTTAATCCAACAGAGGCAACCTCTGGTTCGGAGTAGGTAACACGAGGCACGCCATCATAATTAATTGCTCTTGGATTTAAACCAGCGATCTCTTCGGCAACCATAATTCCTTCAGCAAAGCCAACATGGGCTAGCTGTAATGTTGGAATCAGATCACCAACCGCCCAGATACCTGCAACATTGGTTCTGCATTTCTCATCAACTAAAATATATCCACGATCTAATTTAATGCCCGCTTCTTCATAACCTAAACCAGCTGAAACTGGACCACGACCAACTGCTACAAGCAGCACTTCGGCCGAGAAAGTCTTGCCATCTTCTAGCGTCACAGTCACACTCTTCTTATCCTTTTGGAGTGATTTAAATTTGCTACCTAGTTCAAAGTTGATACCACGTTTGCGAAATGCCCGTTCTAATTGCTTGCTAGAGGATTCATCCTCTAATGCAACTAAGTGCGGCAAGCCTTCAATAATTGTTACATCAGCGCCAAATGATTTCCAAACTGATGCAAACTCGCAGCCAATTACGCCCCCACCAAGCACAATTACAGATTTAGGTACGTAATCAAATTTCATTGCTTCTTCACTGGTTACTACTTGCTTGCCATCAATTTCTAAACCTGGCAAAGTTTTTGGGTATGAACCAGTGGCTAGAATTATGTTTTTTCCAGTGTATTTAACGCCGCCAGCTTCAACAGTATTTTTAGAGATTAGTTTTCCAGCACCTTCAACATATGTAATATTTCGAGATTTAACTAAGCCTTGCAATCCTTTATGTAATTTTGAAACAACTCCGTCTTTATAGGCATTTACTGCTGACATATCCATTGAATGAAAATCGGCCTTTACGCCAAACTCACCAGCATGCCTTGTGCTATCTGCGATCTCACCTGCATGAAGCAAAGC
>JBIIXT010000053.1:0-6381 GCA_044347205.1 Candidatus Nanopelagicus sp.
TTTTGCCACTTGGTAATTTCTTCAGAGATTTCATCTTAATTAAGCCAGCAATTCCAGCTGCACTAGATGGTTCAACAAAGATTCCCTCTTTAGCTGCCACTAATTTATAAGCACTTAAAATCTCTTTATCTGTTACGGAATCAATCAATCCCTTTGAGGCAACCTTTGCAGCTACTGCTTGCTGCCATGATGCCGGATTTCCAATTCGAATTGCTGTGGCAATAGTTTCAGGATTTTTAACAATTTTATTCTTAACTATCGGAGCAGCCCCTGCTGCTTGAAATCCCCACATCATCGGTTTCTTACTTGCTAGGCCATCTTGGTAGTACTCCTCATACCCTTTCCAGTAAGCGGTAATGTTTCCAGCATTACCAACTGGCAGGGCGTGAATATCTGGGGCATCACCAAGTAAATCAACTACCTCGAATGCGCCGGTTTTTTGTCCTTCAATTCGATATGGATTTACAGAATTTACTAATGCAACTGGATAATTATCTGAAAGCTCGCGAGCTAGTGTTAAACAATCATCGAAATTTCCCTTTACTTGCAACAATGTTGCACCATGTGCAATTGCTTGTGCCAATTTACCCATTGCAATTTTGCCTTGTGGCACTAGTACAACTGGATTCATGCCAGCTTTTGTTGCATATGCAGCAGCACTTGCACTTGTATTTCCAGTTGAAGCACAGATAACCGCCTTAGCGCCATCCTCTGCTGCTTTTGAAATAGCCATAGTCATTCCGCGATCTTTAAATGAGCCAGTTGGATTTGCACCTTCAACCTTTAGCCAGACCTCATTATTTAATAACTCTGATAAAACGCAGGCATAAACAAGTGGTGTGCCACCTTCGCGTAGTGAAACTATTGGAGTTGCCTGTGTTACGGGCAAGCGATGTCGATACTCTTCAATTACACCACGCCATTGATGAGCGCCAGCTTTTCTTTTAAAGATTCCCATTCTCTTTTAAATCTCACCTTCAACACGAAGCACACTAGCAACATCAGTTACTGAATCTAACTTAGCTAAATCTTTAACAGTCTGACTTAGAGCTGACTCACTTGAAATATGTGTCATCACGATTAATTCAGCTTTATCACCGGCACCTGATTGTCTAACAGTTTGAATAGATACTTGATGGGATGCAAAAACGTGCGCCACTGATTCAAGAACACCAGGTTTATCGGCCACATTTAACCTGATTAAATAACGAGTCTTAGTGTCGCCAATTTTGGCAATCTTTCGCTCTGCATAATCACTTTCGCGTGGTCCAAGTCCGCCAGAAACTCTGTGCCTAGCAACTGCAACTAAATCTCCTAAAATTGCAGATGCAGTTGGTGCACCACCGGCGCCTCTTCCATAAAACATCATTTGGCCGGCTGATACTGACTCAACAAAGACAGCGTTAAATGACTCGCGCACCGAGGCCAGTGGGTGATTTCGAGAAATTAATGCTGGGTGAACTCTTACCGCGATAGCACCATCTTTTGTTACATCAGAAATTGCTAATAATTTAATTACTAGATCCATCGCTTTGGCAACCTTCACATCAGTTGCGGTAATTTTACTAATTCCCTCTTTATAAACATCAGCATCTGTTACTCGAGAATGAAAAGCTAAGCTAGCTAAAATTGCTGCCTTAGCTGCAGCATCCCCGCCTTCAATATCCGCACTTGGATCAGCCTCAGCAAAGCCAAGTTTTTGTGCTTCGGCTAACGCATCTGCAAATGCGGCGCCATTTTCATCCATCTTTGTCAAAATGTAATTAGTGGTGCCATTAACAATTCCCATAACCTTTAAAACTTCATCGCCAACTAAAGATTCACGCAATGGACGCAAGATTGGAATCGCACCCGCCACGGCTGCTTCATAATACAAATCAACATTTGCTTTATCAGCGGCGGCGTAAAGCTCGGCGCCATGTTTTGCAAGTAAGGCTTTATTTGCAGTTATAACTGATTTTCCATTTTTCAAAGCAGTTAGAATTAACTCACGGGCTGGCTCAATGCCACCAAGTAGCTCAATTACTAAATCAACTTGCGGATCAATCACAATTGAATTTAAGTCTGAAGTTAATAGCTCGGCTTTAACTCCATAATTTTTTGCATTCGGATTTCGTACTGCAACGCTAACTAATTCTAAATTGGCACCAGCGCGAGTTGATAGATCGGCTTTATTTTCGATTAACAAACGAGCAACTTGTGAGCCAACGACACCGCAGCCCAGCATTGCTACCTTGAGAGTTTTACCAGCCATCATGGAAGAAGTATCTCAAACTTATGAGAGTTGCCGTGGCGCTTCAATTACGTCTAAAGCGAGCAAATCTGCCTGCGTTTCTCTGCGCAAGATTGTTTTAGCGGTGCCATTTTTTACTGCAACTACCGCTGGCCTTGGCATATGGTTGTAATTGCTGGCCATACTGCGCCCGTAAGCACCAGTTGCTGGAAAGGCCAAGAGATCACCAGGTGTGATATCTGATTGCAAATTAATATCCAAAATCAAAATATCCCCAGTTTCACAATGCTTACCAACAATTCTAGATAAAACTTTTTTCGCAGTTGATTTTCGGTTGGCTAAGAAGGCAGAGTACTTCGCGCCATATAGTGCGGGCCGAATGTTATCGCTCATTCCACCATCTACTGATATGTAAGTACGAGTTGTTGCATCATCAAGAGTTACTACCTTTGTTGTGCCTACTTCATAAATAGTTGTTGTGGTTGGTCCAACAATGGCTCTTCCTGGCTCAATTGAAATTTTTGGTACCACTAATTTAAATTTGGCACACCCCTCTTTTATTACCTTTGCTAATTCTGGTAAAACAGATTGTGGTGAGATTCCACTCTCCTGCGCTGTGTAGGCAATGCCGTATCCGCCACCAATATTTAATTCCGGCAGCTCCCTGCCATGCTTATCTCGGATCTGGGCAAGTGTTTCAACTAGGCGCTCAGCAGCCAAGGTAAATCCATCTACCTCAAATATTTGTGAGCCGATATGACAGTGGATCCCAGTTAGATTTAAAGAGCCAAAGGTTAAGCATTTTTCTACCGCAGCCTGCGCCGCACCACTTGCAATAGAAAAACCAAATTTCACATCTTCATGCGCCGTTGAAATGAATTCGTGGGTATGTGCTTGAACACCAGGTGTAACTCTTAAATATACTTTTTGAATTTTATTCACAGCTTTTGCTGCAGCAGCTACCCGCTCAATTTCAATAAATGAATCAAGGACAATTGTGCCAACACCGGCAGATATCGCCTGTTCAATCTCAGCCACCGATTTATTATTTCCATGAAACTCAATGCGATCAGCTGGAAAATTAGCCGCTAGTGCCACTGCCAACTCACCGCCGGTACAAACATCTAAATTAACATCTAATTCGATTAACCACTTTGCTAATTCAACACAAATAAAGGATTTTGCTGCATAGTAGAGAACTCCGCTGCCAAAGCTCTCATTTAATGCACTCTGCCAAGCGGTAGTACGTTGGAAAAAATCATCCTGATCAATTACAAATAATGGGGAACCAAACTCTTTAACCAAGTTAGCAGCGGTGCAGCCAGCAATTGATAACTCGCCACTTAAATCATTTTGCGCTGGATCAACGGGTGAATTATCAAACTTTAAATTTGATGAAAACAGTGAGGTCAGGTAACTCATGATTAACTACATCTTCTCCGGGGCGCTAACACCAAGCAAATCTAAAGCATTGCTGATTACTTGTGCTGTAGCTAATGACAGCGTTGCCCTTGCTGAGTTTAAATCTGAGCTCTTCTCATCACCAATTGGTAGAACTCGGCAATCGTTATAGAAGCGGTGATAAACCCCAGCTAACTCCTCGGCATATCTTGCAATCCGGTGCGGCTCGCGCATTACTGCTGCACCCTGTACAACTCTTGGAAATTCTGCAAGTAAGCCAATTAAATCTCGCTCACGCTCATGTGTAAGTAACTCAGAGTTAAATTCTTTTGCTCCGTATGAAATACCTAAATCTTTTGCATTTCGCAGTACCGCACAGATTCGAGCATGTGCGTACTGGACATAGTAAACCGGATTCTCATTTGTATTTTTGCGAAGTAAATCTACATCCATCACCATCGGTGTGTCAGTTGGATATCTAATTAATGTGTATCGCGCAGCATCAACACCAACTTTTTCAACTAACTCTTCTAAAGTAATTATGGTGCCTGCGCGTTTGGAAAGTTTTAGCTCCGCGCCACCTTCCATAATCTTTACCATCTGCCCAATTAAAATCTCAATATCTAATTTTGGATCATCACCAGCACATGCTGCGATCGCTTTAATTCGACCAACATAACCATGGTGATCAGCACCTAACATGTAGATACAAAGATTAAAGCCGCGTTCTCGCTTACTTACATAATAAGCCGAGTCAGATGCAAAGTAGGCGAAGGAGCCATCTGATTTAATCATTACCCGATCCTTATCATCACCAAAATCTGTAGTGCGAAGCCACGTCGCACCATCTAATTCATAGACGTGGCCATTGCGCTTTAATTTATCAAGTGAATGAGTGAAAAAATCTTTTTCATAAAGTGATTTTTCTGAGAACCAAGTATCAAAATGGGTGCCAAAATTACTAAGGACTTGCTTTTGTTGCGCGAGTTGTAACTTGTAACCGGCATCACGAAAAGCGTTAATACCTGCATCTTCTGCAAGTTTTAGAAACTCAGGATTACCTTTTATGATCTCATTTGCTAGATCAATTATGTACTCACCGTGATAGCCATCAGTTGGACGATCTTGGCCTAATGCAACCGCCCGAATTGATGCGCCAAATAAATCCATCTGATTGCCGCGATCATTTATATAAAACTCGCGAGAGACATCTGCACCAGCTGCAGTAAGTACCCGTCCTAGAGCATCTCCAACTGCTGCCCAGCGTGTATGTCCTAAATGAAGTGGTCCAGTTGGATTAGCGCTAACAAACTCTAAATTTACTTTTTTACCTTTTAACCATTCGCCATTTCCGAAGCTCTTTGCTTTACTTAAAATTTCAATTACTACCGCCGATTGTGAAGCGTTATCTAAAGTGATATTTATAAATCCAGGACCGGCAATTTCAACCTTGCTAATACCAGCCTTGCTTAACAAATCATTATCAGTTAATGATTTAACAATTAATTCAGCTACTGCGCGTGGTGCTAGGCCGGATGATTTTGCGAGCGCAAGTGCAACTGAGGTTGCATAATCTCCATGTTCACGATTTTTAGGTCTATCTAAATTAATCTCACTTGGGAGTTGGGCATTAATCTCACCCGCAGCAATCACTCGTTTTAAGGCATCGGCGATTGCGCCTTGAACTTGCGATTGTGCTGGCGAATCACTCATTTGAGCAAGGTTACCCGTTGCTACCTTTAACAAGGGTGAGGGTTTGGCGCAGACGCCCATTGCACCGTAATCTTGCCCCCTTGCCCACTCTTAATTGATGGGTGAAATTGCGGGAGTGGTGAAATGGCAGACACGCAGGTCTTAGGAACCTGTGCTTCGGCGTGTGGGTTCAAGTCCCACCTTCCGCACAATGTTTACAACTAGGTTGTAAACAGATTACCTATATTTAAATCACCCTTGTTTTAACTTGAATTGCGCGAAAGGATTACATCATGGCAGAGAAGAATTTTTTATCTTGGGTTGGCTTTAAGGGCGAAAGCTCTGATGCGCCAGCTCCTGCTGCCAATGCCTTAGAGCGAATTCGTCAACTTGAATCTCAACTAAGTGACATGCGCGCTCGCCGCGACATTACCTCTTTAACTAGAGAAGAGTTTGAAATCCTGGCAACTGAAACTGCCATGACCATTATCAAGTCGGCGCAGGCACGTGAAGCTAAGGCAAATAGCGCAGCCCAAAAAATTATTAATGAATCAACTCGTGAGGTAAAAGAAAAATTAGAATCAGCCGAAGGTAAAGCAAAGGCAATTTTAACTGCTGCTGAAACACGTGGCCGTAAGTATCTACAAGCTGCTGAAGCTGATGCTGATGAACTTCGCACTAGCGCAGAGGCTGAGGCTGAAGAAAATTTGAATGAATCTGCTCGTGAAGCAACCCAATTAACTTCAGCTGCTCGCCGCGAATCTCAAAAGATGATTGAAAGCGCTGCTACTCAAATTATTGATTACCGCAGTTGGTTATCTACTGCAATTTCAGAGGCCGAGCGATTACACCGTAGCCAAAATGCATCCCTAAATGCTGCCGAGCAAGCGATTGCACAAACTCGTCAAAAACTACAACACGCCTTTGATCGATTAGCTGAACTGCAGATGGATATCAACGCCAACTTAGATTCTGCTAATAAGCCATCTGGAAAAACTTTTGTTTCTGGAAAAGGCAAAAAAGTTGCAGCTGCGGCTGAGCGCAGACAAATAGCT
>JBIIXT010000054.1:0-6372 GCA_044347205.1 Candidatus Nanopelagicus sp.
TCTTCAAGTGAGTTAATTGTTGGATCTTCTCCGTAAACATCATCACCAACTGGCGCCGCAGCCATAACAGCACGCATTGCTTCACTTGGCTTAGTTACGGTATCGCTCCGAAGATCAATCATTACGCAATGTTCTCACACTTAGGCAGAATTCTTATTATCGCTCCAAATTACTACACCCATTGCGAACATAACCATTGTGCCACCGGCGATTATTCGCATCGTCAGTGGATCGCTATTAAAAACTAATCCAAAAAATAGCGCAAAGGGTGTTTCCATCGCCAGTAAAACACTGGCTGCTGTGGCGCTCATAACTGATTGCGCTTTGGTTTGAACTATGAATGCCAGGAAGGTAGCAAAGAATGCGGTGAATAAAACTGCCTGCCAAACATTTGCCGACGGTGGAAGTTGATAGCCATTTACTAGCGCACAAATACTTGCTATCGCACTTACCGTTAAAATCTGAATCAGAGTGAGAGCGTAAGTATTTTTACCATCACTCCACTCACCAAGTGCTACAAAGTGGGCGCCATAGAACAAGGCTGAGATCAAAACTAAAATTTCACCGATGCCAATGGAGATACCGTTGTAGGAGATTAAAAACAGTCCAAGGGTGGCAACTACAACTGCAAGCCATTGAATATTAAGCACCTTGCGTTTTAATATGATTAATGAGATCAGCGGGGTAAAGACAAGGTAGAGCCCAGTAATAAAGCCAGTATTTGAAACGGTAGTTTTAGCTAATCCTAAAGTTTGGAAAATGTAGCCACCGCCAAGTAAGACACCGGCCAGAACACCCTGCCTTATAAATTTAGAGGTTAATCCTTTAAATACATTTGGTCGGTAGGCAATCATCAAAGCTGATGCGACTAAGAATCGACTTGATAAAAAGGAGTAAACATCCTGCTCTTGGATTGCATCCTTCATCAATACAAATGAGCCACCCCATACTGCAGCCGTAGCAAGCATTGCAAAGTAAAGAAGATTTCTACGAATCATTTTTTACCACGAAATTTCTTCAGTAATGCCACTTCACTGCCATGCTCTGGTTCAGCGCCGGGAGTTTCCAAAATCAGGGGAGCGTTAGCTATTGCCGGATGGGCTAAGAGTTCGGCAAAGGGTTTGCTACCGATCTCACCTTTTCCAATGTTTTGATGACGATCCTTTAAATTGCCACAGATATCCATTGAATCATTGGCATGAATTAGTTTTATTCGCTCAAGTCCGGCGACCTTAACTAATAAATCTAGTGTTTGGGTCATGCCACCAACTTTTTTAATGTCATGACCGGCGGCAAATACATGGCAGGTATCTAAACAAACACCAACTTTGGGATGCCATTCAAGTGCGTCGAAGTACTTAGTTAGATCATCTAATTTTTTTACTAGTGATTGACCTTGACCAGCAGTGGGCTCAAGTAATAGCCATGGATCCTCATCGGTTAACTTATTTAATACCGGCATCATGCCCTCATGGATTTGTTTCCAAGCCTGATCAATATGTGATTCCTCAACTGCAGAGCCGGTATGTATGACCACACCCTTTGCACCAATTTCCCGGCCACGCTTTAGTGAATAGGCAGTTGCTGCTAATGAGTTTTCATAAGTTGATGTAGTTGGTGAACCTAAATTAATTAAAAAGGATGCGTGCACATACGGTTCGATGTCATGTTCTGCCGTCTTTGCTTTAAAGGCTTCATCCATTGAAGGATTTGGCGCAGAGGTGGCCCAAGTTCGAGGACTTGATGCAAATACTTGAATTGCTTCAGCTTTAATGGTTAATGCGTACTCAATTGATCTTGTGGCCATGCCACCAGAAGTTGGAACATGTGCACCAATGCGGGGTGAAGACATTTGGGAAGCCTACTGTATTTAACCGAGTGAGATAGTAACCGTTGATCCCGTTTTAACTTTTGTACCTTGTTTAGGGGAGATGCTCACTACTTTTGTACCTTTACCTTTAACAATAACCTTTAATCCTTGATTCTCTAAATCTAATGTTGCTTGATTAGTACTCTTAGAAATTACATTTGGAACGAAGATAAATTCAGAACCTTTTGAGATATTTAAAACAACCTCACTTCCTTTACTAATGCTTGCTGAACTTTCTGGAGTTTGTGAGATTACCAATCCAGGCAAGATTGTGTCGCTAAATTTATAGGCAGGTGCAACATCAAAGCCAGCCTCTGTTAACTCACTTAGCGCCTGCTCACCACCCTTGCCGACGTAGGAAAGGAGTGCAACTTGTTCCATGCCTTTACTTACAAATAGATTAACAAGTGAGTTACGTTTAACCTCAGTACCAACTTTTGGATCTAGATTTGCCACAAATCCTTTTTCAGCTTGCGCTGAGAATATTTCAGATATGTCACCAACTTTGATGCCAAGCTCTGCTAATTGTTGAGTTGCGATATCCGGGGTTTGCCCAATTAAATTAGGAATTAATATCCGCTCTTTACCCTTTGAAATACTTAATTTAACTACGCCAGCTTGCGCAATTTTTCCACCACCTGCTGGATCAGATGAGATGATCTTTCCAGTTGGAACATCCTCACTAAATACCTCTTCACCAATCTCAGCAGTTAATCCAAGATCTGCAAGAGTTTGGGTTGCCTCTTTTTGTGACATTCCAGCAAGTGAGGGAACTGTTATTCGACCAGCAGTAAGGAGTGAGTAAGCACCAAAAATTAGTGAGACCAAAACAAATAGCGCAATAATTCGATTACGCTTTACGCGGCGAGAGGTCTTGCGAGCTTTAATACCCACTGTGCTCTCTTCCTTTAACGGCTGACCCAGATTTTTTGGGGCAATAATTTGGGTAGTTTTCTCCTTGATACCTTCAAATGCTGATGCAACCTTAACCTTCGCTCTTTTGTTTGCCTTCCTCAAAACACTACTTGTGATCGGTGGTAGATCCAGTTCTAAGCTAAGTTGGCGCCGCTTAGGATCAATTGACACCTCTATATCGCGCAATCGCGCAAGCAGCGCCCGGGCATCTTTCGGGCGATCATCTGGGTTTGGCGCAGTAGCTGCAAAAACTATTTCAGCAATTTCTACCGGAATGCTCGGGTTGATCTCCCGCACATTTGGGATTCGCTCATTCACATGTTTATATGCAATTTGAATTGGTGTTTGACCATCATATGGTTTTTTGCCGGTTAACATTTCAAAAATAACAATTCCAAGGGCGTAGATATCACTGCGCGCATCTGCGATACCCCGTTGAACTTGCTCAGGGGATAGATATGAAACACTGCCCAAGACCACACTTGATTCAGCGGTTAATGTTTGCCCAATTACGGCGCCGGCTGCTAAACCAAAATCAGCCACCTTAATTCGACCATCTTTAGCAATTAAAATATTTTCAGGTTTAATATCTCGGTGAATTATACCGAGTTGATGCGCCGCTGATAGTGCTGATACAACTGGATTTAAATATCGAAATAAACTCTCACTAGATAAGGGTGCTTGCTCATTAATTAAATCGCGCAATGTGCTGCCTTCAACTAACTCCATCACGATAAATACTGCCGGTACTCCGCCCTCATTCCAGCCTTGATCTTGGATCGAAACAATATTTGGATGAGATAAGGCCGCGGTTGCCTTGGCTTCCTTAATAAATCTAGAAACAAAAGCTTCATCATTTGCTAAGTGTGGGTGCATAATTTTCACAGCCACTAGCCGATCTAACCTGGTATCTAGCGCCGCATAGATAGTGGCCATTCCACCAGCGGCCAAAATTCGTTGCAGCAAGTATCGATTATCAATTAACTCACCAGTTAAATCAGCCACCTGCAAATATTAGGTAATTAAGGTTAAAGCGCAGTTTTAGGCACGCCATCAAAGATGTAATCTGCTGCATCCTTAGTTAAATCCTTGGCAAAATGAGTTTTTTGCGCCTGCTGGAATGTGATCATTTGATCTCTAATTAGATCACCATCTCGATTGAGCACTCGAGCTAAACCGATCTCATCAGATATATCTAGCCAAATTAACGCATCTAGATAGGGACGAAATTGAGATTGCCCGGCCGTTACTCCTTCTAAAATATAAATCTGATCCTTTGCTACAACCTTTGATTTTACAAATTTATTTGCATGCCAATCATAAATGTCATATCTAAACTCCTGGTTTTTAGAGATCGGCTCAAGTACTTGCTCAATAACTCTGGCGCTTAATCTTGGAGTGAAAGCATCACTCCAGCCATCATATAAATCATCAACGGCAATGATGTATACCTCTGGCATATCTACGGCAAGTGATCTAGCAAGAGTAGATTTTCCTGATCCAGCCGGTCCATCTATTGCAATTAAATCACCAGTTTTTAACTGTGTTAAATCACTTAACAAGTTTTGATATTGCATTTACCTTTGACTCTTTCTGCCAGCGAATCCAACCTAGAACTGCAATAGCGGTGAAAATTAAATACAAAGCCGAGGTTAGGTATAGCTCACCTTGAAAGTATTGATAGGTATATGCCAGGTCAACAACAAACCAAAGTGGCCATGCTTCAAATCTTTGCAGAACCATTAAAACTTGCGCGATTACACTGCCAGTAAAGCCAAAGGCTTCTATGGCCGATGATGTAGCACCAATCTCAATTAACAATGGATACAAAACTATGGTGGCTGTAATTAATACAATAAGGGTGATTATTCGTTCTTTATTTGTTGAGTAGGCAGGCTTTGCTCCTGCTTTGCCCCAACCAATCCAGCCCCAAATTGCGGCTGCAATAAATACCAATTGAAGTGCAGCGCTTGCATAGTAAGCCGAGTCTAGGAAAAGTGCTCCGTAAAGAACTGATCCGATAACCCACCATGTCCATGCGAATCGCATTCCAAATGCACCAAGTGTTACTGCAATTAATGAGGTAATAAAAGCGATGGTCTCTAAAAATGACATGATCTACTCCATTCCAATTCGCATTACCGAACTGGTCACCCGGTCGATCTGAATCTCAGATCCTCTCAGCCAATTTCTTAGCTCCCGTGTTGCCAACCTTAGCAATTAATCCACTTTATACTTAAGGCATGCTCAAATTTGGATACCTAGCCATGCTTGCTTTCACCGTGGTTGGTTCATTTTGGCTAGAGATATTTTTAAAGGTGGGGGTTCTACGCCGTTTTAAACGGGTATTAATGAGCGTTCTTCCAGTTGCCGCCGTATTTGTGATTTGGGATTCTTATGCAATCGCGCAAGGTCATTGGTACTTTGATGAAAAACAAATATTAGGTTTCTTTGGCCCCTTTGGAATTCCGATTGAGGAGTTTGGTTTCTTCTTAATTGTTCCAATTGCGGCGATTATGACTATTGAGGCGGTCCGAAGAGTTAAGAAACATTGGCAAGTGGGGGATGAAGCGTGAGTTATACCCAAATTGCTATATGCGCCGTAATTTTGGCATTGATCTTTGATCACTTTATTACAAAGCGTAAACTAACAACTAGGAAAGTATTTTGGACTTCATATGCAATCATTATTTTCTTTCAATTAATCACTAATTGGTGGCTAACTTCTAGAAATATTGTGATGTATTCAGATCAGGCAATTATTGGTTTGCGTATTGCATCCGCCCCAGTTGAAGATTTACTTTTCGGTTTTGCAATGGTTTTATCCGTTTTAAACTTGTGGGTTTATTGGGGCAAAAAAGGTGTGCAGCGCAAGTAACTATCTAGCTTTGATGGCGCGAAGATAAGCCGGTAGGGCAACTTTTACTCGTCGCCAAGTAGAAGTTTTTGCACGTTTTTTAAATATTTCATAATCAATCTTTTCTACCTCATCAACAATTCCGCAATAAAGCTCACTAGCCGCCTCAATACATGCTCTACTTTCGGGAGATAACAATTTAATCCCGCTGCTGGCTTCAGCCTGCAACTGCCTAACTCGCGCAATTTGTTCTTTAAGAGCTGACTTGATTTCTGGAGTTAGGGATCGCTCTTCAAGCATCTGGCGAGTTACACCATGTCTTGCTAACTCTTGCAATGGTAGATACACCCGACCTCGATCTAAATCCTCACCAACATCTCTAATGAAGTTTGCTAATTGAAATGCCACTCCCAATTTTTCTGCCGCCACATACGCCTCATCAGATAAGGTGCCTAGAATTGGCAACATTTGTAATCCAATTACAGCCGCTGAACCATAGACATACTCCATTAATTCTTCATAACTTTGATACTGCGTAATTGTTAAATCCATCTGCATAGATTTAAGGAATGCTTCAAAGTAGGAGATTGGAATATCAAATCTCTTAACGGTATCCACTAGGGCTGCGCCAATATGATCATGACTTTTACCCGATTTAATATCAGCAATAACGGATGAGCCCCATTTTTCTAAAGCTTCAGCCTTTTGAGCATCACTTAAGGTAGAGGCT
>JBIIXT010000011.1:0-21985 GCA_044347205.1 Candidatus Nanopelagicus sp.
CAACAACGCGTAGTTTTAGCAAAGTGGTTTGCCACAAACCCACATCTAATGATTTTAAATGGCCCAACTGTTGGCGTAGATGTTGGATCAAAGCGTGAAATTCTAGAGATCATTAGAGATCGGGCAAATGCTGGGATGGCCTTCTTACTTATCTCAGATGATATTCCTGAGCTGATACAAATTTGTCACCGTGTGATTACCATTAAAAACGGCAAGATTTCAAAGGAGTTCTCAGAGTCTGAGTTAAATGAGACGCAGTTGTATAAGGAGCTAAATTAATATGAATTTGCGTAAATTACTGCGCCGAAATGAAACGGTTTTGATATTTGCGATCATAGCTTTCTCACTTGTAATCGGCTCAAAAAGCCCAGAGTTTTTCACAGCGGCAAATCTCTTTGACATTCTTCGTTCATCCTTTGTGCAGCTGCTATTTGCACTAGGTGTGCTGATCGTCATTATCAGCGGTGGTATCGATGTCTCCTTTCCGATCGTAGGAATATTTGCTGGTTATACCGCTGTCGTCATTATGCGTAAGTTTGATTTAAATGATGAGAGCCTGTTAATACCAGTTGTACTTGCAATTCTGATTGGCGTTATCTTAGGTGGCATTAATGCAATCGCAATTGCTGGATTTGGAATTCCTACCCTGATTGCAACCCTTGGAACTACTGGTATTTTCCGTGGCTTAATGCTCTCCTTCATCGGAGCAACATTTATCAGTAATATTCCAGTCGGATTAGATAAGTTTTCAACTGCAGATCTAATTAAATTTGAATCAGATACTGGAACCCTAGTGCGACTTCACGTTTTAGTAATTCCGGTAGCCATTATTACGATCGCAGTTTCATATCTGTTAAACAGAACCATTTTTGGTAGATCTGTTTACGCTCTCGGTGGCGGAATTGAGTCAACTAGAAGGCTTGGTATTTCAATTAAGCGCACCCAGACAAAAATTTATATGTTAGTTGGCGGATTATCTGGTTTAGCCGGCATCATCTACGTATCCCTGCAACGAAAAGCTAGTCCATATGATTTAGCTGGCTCTGAATTAGATGTAATCGCCGCAGTTGTTCTAGGTGGCGCCAGCATTATGGGTGGCTATGGCACTGTCTTTGGAACTGTACTTGGCGTGCTATTTATCAATATGATGAAAAATAATCTAGTTCTGCTAGGTGTGAGCAGTTCCTGGCAACGGGCTGCAGTGGGTGTCTTATTAGTAATAGGTATTACGATTCAGGCGATCGGTGAAAATAGAAAATCTAAACGAGAGAGATTAGCTACGAATAAGGAAAAGGAGTAGTTATGAACGAGCGTTTACAGCGAATGAGTACATCAGGTCTGCTAGCCGATCGTAAAGTAACTCAGTTAATGGGCTTTACCGCCATCACCTTTGTAGTTTTCTCGATCTCCTCATTTAATATCTTCTTTACTCCCGAAAACTTTAAATCTATGGCGTATCAAGTCCCTGAGATCGCGATTTTATCGATTGCAGTGATGCTTTCAATGCTCACCGGTGGCATAGATCTTTCAATTGTAGGCATCTCAAATGCGGCAGCCCTAGTTGCTGCATACATAATGACTGAGCAAATGAATGCTGCGGGTGAGATATCAAATGCGTGGATCATAATTGCTTGTTTGTCTGGAATTTTAGTTGGTTTAATCTGCGGCTTAATTAATTCATTTCTAATTGCGATTTTAAATATCACCCCGATTTTAGCCACCTTGGCCACCATGACATTATTTAATGGCATTGCTATTGGAGTTACTAATGGCATCTCAGTCTCTGATCTACCCAAGCAGTTCATCCGGGTTGGCAATGGCACATTTTTTGGTATTCCAACCCCATTTGTTTTAATGGTAATTATTGCAATTCTGGTTGGTTATTTGATTAATCGCACTGGATTAGGTTTAAAGGTTTTATTAATTGGTACGAATCGAAAGGCTGCCCAATACAGCGTTATGGGCGATCGCAAAGTTATTGCTTGGACCTATGTTATTTCTGGTTTTCTATCCTCACTAGCTGGCTTAATTATCGCCGCTCGTACCTCAGCTGCTAGCCCAGATTTTGGTAACTCCTACATCTTATTAGCGATTGTAATTGTCGTACTAGGTGGGGTTAATCCGATGGGCGGCTTTGGCACCGTTACTGGTGTTGTGCTGGCAACGTTGGTGCTGCAAATGGTTTCATCTGGCTTTAATGCATTGCGCTTTAGTCAATTTTTCTACCTAGCAGCCCAAGGTGGTGTATTAGTTTTAGTTATGATCTTAAATGCTGTACTAGAAAATCGAAGAGTTCATAAATCAGTAAAGAAATCAACGGGAGAGTAATGACATATATCGAGCGCTTAGAAAAGTACTGCCTAACACCTGCGATGGCAGGTTTTGAAGAAGAGATGATCAAAAAGTTAAAGGCAGATTTAGCGCCTTACGTTGATGAAATACGAGTTGATGTATTAGGTAATGTGATTACCACAATTAAAAGTGATCAAGCAGATGCACCTGAAGTAATGGTATTTGCCCACACAGATTCACTTGGCATGATTGTTAAAAAAGTGGAAGAAAATGGATTTATCCGTATTGAAAGAGTGGGCGGTGTACCAGAGCGCATCCTGGCCGCTTCAAATGTTGTTTTACAAGCAGCAGATGGCAAGTTAATAAGCGGTTTAATTGGATTTGTTGCTCACCATTTAACGCCACCTGAGGATAAGTACAAAGTTAAGCCAATAAATGAGTGTTATGTTGATATCGGCGCTAAGAGCGCTAAAGAGGTTGCAGATGCTGGCGTGCGAGTTGGCACACCGGTAATTTATCGCCCAAGCTTTGAAAAATTACTAAATAACAGAGTTGCTGCTACCTCAATTGATGATCGAGCAGGTTGCGCCTTACTTGTTGAATTAGCTGCTCACTTTAAAAAGAATCGACCAAATGTCACCTTGCACCTAGTTGGTACGGTGCAAGAGGAGTTTAATCTTCGTGGGGCAATGGTGGCAGCGCAACAGATTAAGCCATTGGCTGCAATCAGCCTTGATTTAGTTGCCGCTTCAGATACACCAGATATTAAAGATGGAAATGGTGTTGCACTTGGAAAGGGACCAATTGTTGGTACCTACACATTCCATGGCCGCGGCACATTAAATGGATTAATTCCACATCCAAAATTACTTGCCCTAGTTGATCAGGCGGCGGCTAGTTTAAAGATTAATTTACAACGTCATGCCACCATCGGATTACTTACCGATGCCTCCTACGTTCAGTTAGTTGGCGATGGCGTTGCCTGTGTTGATTTAGCTTGGCCAACTCGTTACACCCACTCTGGTGTTGAGAGCTGCTCCATTGATGATCTAGATGAACTTCGTAAGTTGTTAATTGAAATAATCACCAAATTTCCAAAGCAGGAAAAATTTCTTCGAGGATAAACAGCTTTAAATTAAGTTAGAAAGGATGGCTCATGGGACAAGATCTCTTACTTGGAATTGATATTGGAACTTATGAGTCAAAGGGTGTTCTAACCACTGTTAAGGGTGAGGTAATTGCTCAAACTGCAGTTGCTCATCAACTTTTATTTCCCAGGGCTGGTTGGGCTGAGCATGATCCAGAGCTAACTTGGTGGGGAGATTTTTGCACGATCACCAAAAAATTATTGGCCACACCAGGAGTAAGTGCTACTGATATCAAAGGTGTTGGCGTTAGCGCAATCGGACCAGATGTTTTGCCAATTGATGAGGATTTTAATCCGCTTCGAATGGGCATTCTTTATGGAGTTGATACCAGGGCGGTTAAGGAGATTGATGAATTAAACGCGCAATTTGGTGAGGATACTATTTTCAACGCTACGGCAAACTGTTTATCCTCCCAATCAACAGGTCCAAAAATTTTATGGATAAAAAAGAATGAGCCTGAGGTTTATAAGAAAGCTAGATGGTTTGTCGATGCGACAACCTTTATCGTGGCTCGGCTAACTAATCGAGTTGTATTAGATCATTTTTCAGCCGGTTGCATGGTGCCACTTTATGATCCATTTACCAATAAATGGAGTGATAAATACTGCAAGGAGTATGTAAACCTTGATCAATTACCAGAGATTTTATGGAGTAATGAGTTAGCGGGTGCGGTCACTGAGAAAGCATCCAAGCAAACTGGATTAGCGGTTGGTACACCAGTTTCAGTTGGCACAATCGATGCTGGCGCAGAGGCGCTGAGCGTTAGTGTTACTAAGCCAGGTGAAATGATGATGATGTATGGCTCGACCATCTTTATGATTCAAGTTACCGATAATAATCAAGCTAGAGAAAAGCGCTTATGGGCTGGACCTTATCTATTTCCAAATACCTGGTGCCTATTAGCTGGCATGGCAACTAGTGGATCACTAACTAGATGGTTTAAAGATAATTTTGCAAAAGATTTAATTAGTAAAGAAGAAGCTGGTGGCGCACCGGCTTACGCAGAGCTGGTGCAAGAAGCAAAGGCGACAGCAGCGGGCGCTGAAGGAGTGGTAGTTCTTCCATACTTTAGTGGTGAGCGGACACCAGTTATGGATCCTCGCGCTAAGGGAATGATCTTTGGGTTAAGCCTTACACACACTAGGGGACATATCTTTAGGTCGATTCTGGAAGGTATGGGACATGGCGTGAAGCAACATGTTGATTTATTCACTGCCATTGGCGCCAGGCCCGCAACAATTAAATCTGTTGGTGGTGGAACAAAAAATGAGGTTTGGTTACAAGCGGTAAGTGATATTTCAGGTGTACCGCAAGAGGTAGCGCCATTGACCTTTGGTGCTAGCTACGGTGATGCATTACTTGCTGGTGTGGCAACTGGCTTGGTGGCATCGGCGGAGGAGATCAGAGTTTGGCAGGGTGCACCTCGAATAGTTCAACCAAATCCTGAATTGAAAAAAACTTATGAACCATTAAGTGAAATTTACGCCCAGCTCTATGATGCAACTAAAGATCAAATGCACAAATTACATCAACTTGATTATTAATCAAGGATTTAGCATTACCCGATAACTTGGCTTTGTCGTTGCCTGTTCAAAAGCTTGTGCGGCCTGCTCTAGTGGGTAGGAGTTATCGATTAATGCAGATAGATCTATTTGATTATTAGCGATCATCTCACTGGCAACTGCATGGTCTGCTCGATCAGCACTGACTACACCAACTGCTGAAGTCTCTTTGTTATGCATCAGATTTGGGTCAATGGCAAATGGTGTGACTGGATGAGCGGAAGCGAAAAGACAGATTTTGCCTCGATTATTTAGAACATCCAAGGCATCTTGATTTACTTCATCACTGCCATGAGCTGTAATTGCAAAGTCAACGCCGCCAAGAAAAGCCTCTTTAATCCGCTCTCTAATTGTTGGCCCAGCTTTAAGGATTAAATCAGCACCGAGTGATTTAGCTTTCTCTAATCTGGCCTCATTGATATCAACGACGGCAACGCGCAAGCCAGATTTTTTAAGCACCAGCAAATTCATTAAGCCCATCGTGCCAGCACCAAAAACTACAGCTGTGTCACCTAACCTGGCATTTAACAGGCGAGCGGCGTGAATTGCGCAAGATAATGGTTCGGCAAGTGCTGCTTGATCCCATGCAGCATTGCCAATTGGGAATACGCCATCACTTCGATGAATTTTGTATTGTGCGAAGCCACCTGGACCGTACTGTCCACCTTTAAGTGAGAAGTTTAAGAAATGCTCGGTACATCCTTTATCTTCACCGCGCAAACATGCTCTGCAGCTACTGCATGAGGATGAACCCATGCTTACTCGATCGCCGACTTTTACATTTGTTACTAACTCACCAATAGCTGCAATTTCACCAGCATTTTCATGCCCACCTAAAAATGGATAATCAGCCTTTGTTTGCCCGGTATAGATTCTTTGTTCCCAGGTGCAAAGGCCAGCTGATTTAATTTTAAGCAGAACATCGCGCGGCCCAATAACTGGCATTGGAACATCTATAACCTCAATTTTTTTAACACCGGTTATAACTGCAGCCTTCATTTTCTCACTCACTTAAATTATTTATCCAAAATCTTTACTGCATCAGCGACTGAGGAGTTTTGATGAACGATAGCTCTAATTGATTTAATAAATTTAGCTGGGTTTGGATGCTGCACAACATTTCGCCCGTAAACAACACCGGACGCACCAGAATCCATTGCAATTCGAGTTCGCTCTAGTAATTCAACAGGGGTAACTTGTCCGCCGCCTCGAACTAGAACTGGAACGCCAGAGGCGATCTCAACTACCTGATTAAAATCACTCATCGGAGTTGTGGCATCAACCTTTATTAGGTCAGCACCTAGCTCTACAGCCTGGCGAACCAGGGCGGTGATCTTATTTACATCTCCAACTGAGGCTGAGCCAGCACCAGGCTTTGCCGTCATCACTAGTGGCTCCACCATTAGCGGAATACCAAGCTTTTTACATCTAGCAACTACCTCTTGAATATTTTTAATGCATTGCTCCTGCAATCTAGAGTTTTCATCTAAATTGAGTAAATTCAAAACTACTGCCGCAACATTGGTATCACTAGCAAGATCTAAGGTTGAAATGTCTGCTCTATCCCAGGCGTGATCAATATCGCGGGCTTCATACACATTTGTCACATCTAGGCGAAGTGCGATGGCGACATCACTTTTTATTTTCAAATTATTAAATATCTTTAAACCACCTGGATTTAACTGAATTACATCAGGCTTGCCAGCCAGAATCTGGGGTAGTGCAGTAGCTAGATTTTCAATGCCTTTGGAAAAGGCGCGATCACCAAAGATGCCAAGATCAAGTGCAATATTTATGCATTTCTTTGATTTTGGATTAAACATTTTCTTTCTTACTTTACTCAACTAGGTCAACTCCTGCTCGCTTAGCTATCACTTTAACGATTGCAGAGGCATTTAATTCACCATCGCCTGCATCAACGCCGGCTTTTGCTAACTCCTCGGTAGTAACTGCGATGCTAACTGGGGAGTTAAATCTCTCTGCAAATGCTTGAATTAACCGAGCATCTTTGAGCATTAGTTTTAATGGGAAATTAACCTCGTAATCACCTTTGATCACTCCTGCGCCAACACCAGCATAAATAGGAGTTTTAAAATCTGCTACCGCTGCAACCTCAAGCACTTTGCGTAAATCTAAGCCAGCATTTTTTGCTAATGCCAAAGCCTCACCGATTGAAACCAGCTGCGATGCAACAAGAAGGTTTCCAACTAATTTCATTTTTGTGCCATTTCCACCCTTACCCATGTAATGGGTTGTCTCACTAAGGGGTTCTAAAACTGGCAAACTCTTTTTAAAAACAGATTCATCTCCGCCAATTACAATCCAAAGGCCGCCATCTCTAGCTTCACCTTTGGTACCAAAGATCGGAGCATCTAGGAAGGCGACGCCATTTTTCTCATAAATCATTCGCTCTTCATCACTGGTCTTTGGATCAATAGTGGAGAGATCAATTGCGATCGTAGTTGGTGATACCTTCGCAGCTAAATTCAGTCCACCGGTAATTACATCTTTAATTGCCGCATCATCGGCTAAGCAGTACATAAAGAAGTCAGCATCTTTTAATAAATCTGCTGGGTCTGTAACAGTTTTAGCACCGATTTTTTCAATTTCCTTGAGTTTACTTGCGGTTCGATTCCATACTGTTACATCATGTCCGGCCTTAACTAAATTACCCACCATGCCGGTGCCCATGATGCCTAAACCAATAAAACTAACCTTGGCCATTTTGATTTAACCTACTATCTAGACTTGTTAGCGGCTTGAACCAATTCCAGTACCCGCTTTGGGTCTACCGGATTAAAAGTTTTGCCATCAATTTTCATTGCACTACCTGAAATAACACCATCTGCCATCTCTAGTGTTTTAGCTACTGTGGCAGCGTTGACACCAGTATTTGCAAAAATTGGCGTATTTTTTGCAGCACCCTTTGCTGCTAGAAGATCAGCTTCACTAAATGCGACTCCTGCAACTGGGCCTGAAATAAGAATTGCATCAAAACCAAAGTATTCAGCAGCCTTTGCTCGTTGTTCAACACTTCGTCCTTCAAGGGCGGAGGCAAACTCGGGAACAATATTGGTAAAGAGGGCAATCTGATCTGCTTTTAACCTAGTTCTTGCTTGAGCGATGGCGGCAGGATCTGGAGTTAACAAACCCATCTCACTAGTAAATGAACCGCACATTACCTCGCGCACAAAAGAGGCTCCGCAGCCGGCTGCGGCCTCAATTGAGGCGATTGGATCCCAAAGCAGATTTACACCATAAGGAATTTTAATTTGATCATAAACAGCGC
This sequence comes from Candidatus Nanopelagicus sp., assembly GCA_044347205.1. Lineage (GTDB taxonomy): Bacteria > Actinomycetota > Actinomycetes > Nanopelagicales > Nanopelagicaceae > Nanopelagicus. The sequence continues at coordinate 8,292 of JBIIXT010000011.1, forward strand.
CAACTAAGAATGTGGTCCATGCGCCAACCTCGGAGTTTAATTTTGTGGTGTATGGCAGATCTGATTCATTACAAAATAAAAGTCCATCAATTCCACCATCTTGCAAAGCTTTTATATCTGCCTTTATAGCGGTGATTACTGATTTTAAATCAGGATTAGCTTTGGCTTGAGGCTGTCCAGGTGAGGCGGGTAGGTGCACCATACCGATAATCGGCTTATTGGCTTTAAAGATCGAATTTAGCTTAATTGACATAGATGTCCTTTCTGAATTGTGTGAATCATAGCATAAGAAATTATCAGAAAATTTAGGTCAAATATTTGATTTTTTATTCTCACCACTAAAAATAGAAACTCCTTGGTAAACCGTAAGTGGATTTTCTAGCAGATCATCTAACATTCCTAAAAAAGATTTCACATGTGCTGTTTCTAGATGTGATTTAAATGCTGCTTCATTTTCATAAACTTCAATATTCATAAAAACACCAGGACGATCTAATAATTCATGAACAGCATAAGTTTTAACCCCAGACTCTTGCCATGATGCGGCCGCACCATTATGAAGTTGTTTACGTAACTCATCTGCCTTGCCATTTTTTGCTTCAAATATTGCAGTAACGATCATGATGCTCCTTAAATAATCGGGTATTAAGAGTTAAAGATTTAACTTAATTCTTGCACTTAATTACTGCCAGCACAATGCGGTATTACCGCTTGCTCACAGCATTTAATCGACTTATTTGATCAGCAGATAACTCAACTATTTGAATTATCTCCTCTAGCTGTTCAACGGTTCGGGCACTTGCAATTGGCGTACTAACGGCCGGGTTGCTACGCAGCCAAGCCAGTGCGATCGCTGCAATGGGGGCTTGATTCTCCATAGCCACCTCATCTAGCACATTAAGGATTGCAATACCTTTTTCATCTAGGTACTGCAAGGCAGATGCGGATCTTACAGAGTTTACAGTTTTTCCCACTCGATACTTTCCAGTTAAGAATCCTTTAGCTAATCCATAAAATGGAAGTGCTGACAGATTGTATTTTAAAACAATTTCTGCTTGTTCGGATTCAAATGGATCTCTGGTAATTAAATTGTAATGATCTTGTAGCGCTATGTAAGTGGCTAAATTATTCTCCGCAGAAATTAAAAGTGCTTGTTCTAATCTATCTGCCTTGTGTTGTGAGGCTGCGATGTATCTGATTTTTCCCTCTTGAATTAAGTTTGTGTAAGTGGCCAAAGTTTCAATAGTAGGTACGGCTAAATCATCCTCATGGGAGTAGTAGATATCAACATAATCTGTTTGTAATCGGTTAAGGGAGTCGGCAAGTGCTGCCTTGATATTCGCAGGTGATAACCCGCGGCGAGTAGTTAATTTTGCAACCTTAGTGGCCAGAATAATCTGCTGGCGATTGCCCCTTGCCTTCATCCATTTGCCGATTATGGTTTCAGATTCTCCGCCAGAGTTACCCTCTTTCCACTCTGAGTAAACATCTGCGGTATCTAGAAAATTACCGCCATTGGCAACGTATGCATCTAAGACCTTAAATGATTCGCCTTCATCAGCGCCCCAGCCAAATACATTTGTTCCTAGGCAAAGCGGATGAACTGAAATATTTGTTTTCGGCAAGATGAGGGTATTAAAAGAGTTTGGCACCCTTTGAGTCTAGCGAGCCTTCGCAGCTATCAAAAGTAATTAAAGTGAGCGAAGTACTGCAGTTACCTTTCCTAGGATCTCGGCATTATCGGCTGGAATTGGTGCGTAATCATCATTGGCAGGAAGTAGCCAGAAGTGACCATCCTTTTTAGACCAGGTTTTAACAGTTGCTTCACCATCGATCATGGCAGCTACGATCTCACCTTTTTCGCAATTCTTTTGGGCACGAATAACAACATAATCACCATCACAGATTGCAGCATCAATCATGGAATCTCCCTTTACCTGAAGTAAGAAGAGATCACCTTTACCAACAATTGATTCTGGAAGTGGCAATACTTCTTCAACTTCTTGTTCAGCAAGAATTGGATTACCGGCTGCGATCCGGCCAACTAGAGGAATTAATCTGGTTTTATCTTGGGGAGCTGCTTCACCATCTTGACCTGGCAAAGTAATTTCAATTGCGCGTCCGCGGGAGGCGTCCCTGCGGATCCAACCCTTTTCTTCCAAAATCTGTAGTTGATAGGTAACTGATGCAGTTGAGGAAAGGCCAGCTTTTTCACCGATCTCACGCATTGAAGGTGGATATCCCTGATCTTCAACCGCGGTCTTGATGACCTGCAGGATCTTGAGCTGGCGAGGGGTTAAGCCATGTTGATCGGCTGGGCCATCAGGTAGCTCTGAGATCTTCTTGCTTTGGGCAGGTGCTTTCTTGGGTTTAGTAGCCATGGCTAAAGGGTAGGGCAAGGGGAGAAAAAAATCAAACATATGTTCGATTTTAACTGGACAGTGTCAGTGGGATGGTGTTTAATACTCTTTAGAACAGATGTTCGAATCCCCTCGAACAGTGTTTTCACAGAAAGATGTAGGAAGAAAATGATTACTAAAAGGAGAGTGAAGCTAGCCAGAACATTTCTGGGGGCATCGCTATTAGTATTGATTGGCACTGGTTTTAGCACTGTTTCAAACGCATCAGATACAGCAGATGTTAAGTATGAATCAAAGTATGTTCAGGTTGTTCTACTGCCTGGAGAAAGTCTTTGGTCAATCGCTGAGGTAGTTGCCCAAGGTGGATCAATCCGTTCAGTTGTGGAGGAGATCCTGGCTGTGAACCACCTGGCCAACGCTGATGTGGCTGCTGGAACAAAGTTAATGGTTCCAACAAGGTAGCTACTACCTAATTCACGCTTACATCTTTAAGAATTCTCTCAACACGCCGATTCAGGTGCTTCTAAACCCTAAAGGCTGCCTCTATGGTTCACCCAACATCTAGTGGTCAATCCCGAAAGGGCTTCCATAAGTTGTGGTTTTAGAGTACATTTCGTGATCCTCCCCAGCTAGCCTTTTTGATTGGAGCATACGGTGATCTGTCCCTTCTGTCGGTTTGAGGACTCCCGAGTCATTGACTCACGTCCTGCCGATGAGGGCACCCTGATCCGCCGTCGCCGTGAGTGCACCTCATGTAGCCGCAGATTCACAACCTCTGAGACCAGCGTTTTATTGATTATCAAAAGATCAGGAGCAACAGAGCCCTTCTCTCGCGAGAAGGTAATTTCTGGTGTTCGAAAGGCGTGCCAAGGTCGTCCGGTAAGTGATGATGATTTTGCACTTCTTGCGCAACGAGTTGAAGAAGCATTACGGGCAGATGGTCAAGCAGAGGTTGAAGCTCAAGAGGTTGGAATGGCAATTCTTGCGCCACTCCGAGAACTAGATGAGGTCGCCTACCTGAGATACGCCTCTGTATATCGTAACTTTACCTCCCTCGAAGATTTTGAAGGTGAGATCGCACTTCTCCGCGCTGAACCTTCTAGAAATTCAAATGCTTTAAAAACTGATGTAAACAAAAGATTTGAAACAACTGCTTCAAAAAATTAAGTAACTAGGAAACTAAGGGGAAACGTATGTCGATTGTGAACAAGCCAGCACAGACCAAGGTCACTGGATTAAATAAGGCCAATGGTCTGAAGATAGAACGTATTTACACATCAGCTGGTGTTCATCCGTATGACACCGTTAAGTGGGAGCGCCGTGATGTAGTCCAGACCAACTGGAAATCAGGCGAGGTTATTTTTGAACAAAAGAGTGTTGAGTATCCAGATTTCTGGTCAGTAAATGCTTCAACAATTGTTACCACCAAATACTTTCGCGGAGCCCTTGGCGCAGAAAATCGCGAGTGGTCACTAAAGCAGGTTATTGATCGCGTTGTTTTAACTTATACAAAAGCTGGAAAAGAAAATGGCTACTTTGCGACAGAGCAAGATGCTGAAATTTTCGAGCACGAGTTAACCCACATGCTGATGCACCAAATCTTCTCTTACAACTCACCAGTGTGGTTTAACGTTGGTACAAATGCACCACAACAAGTTTCTGCATGTTTTATCTTGTCAGTTGATGACACAATGGATTCAATTCTTAACTGGTACCGCGAAGAAGGCTTTATCTTCAAAGGTGGATCAGGTGCTGGCTTAAACCTTTCCCGTATTCGCTCTTCAAAGGAGCTACTAAAAAATGGTGGCACAGCCTCAGGCCCAGTTTCATTTATGCGTGGCGCCGATGCTTCAGCTGGAACAATTAAATCTGGTGGTGCAACACGTCGCGCTGCGAAGATGGTTGTTCTAGATGTAGATCATCCAGATATCGAAGAGTTTATTGAGACAAAGGTTCGTGAAGAGGACAAGATTCGCGCCCTTCGCGATGCCGGCTTTGATATGGATCTTGGTGGAAAAGACATCATCTCGGTTCAATACCAAAATGCTAATAACTCAGTACGTGTATCTGATTCATTTATGCGTGCATATGAAGAGGGTAAATCATTTGGTTTAACTGCTCGCTCAACTGGTGAAGTACTAGAGACAGTTGATGCAAAGCAATTATTCCGCAAGATGGCAGAGGCAGCTTGGGCATGTGCTGATCCTGGAATTCAATACGATGACACGATCAATGAGTGGCACACCAACCCAGAAACTGGTCGCATCAACGCATCAAATCCATGTTCTGAGTACATGTCACTAGATAACTCATCATGTAACTTGGCATCTCTTAACTTGCTTAAGTTCCTTAAGGCAGATGGTTCATTTGATACCAAGACATTTGTTAAGGCAACTGAGTTAGTTATTACCTCAATGGATATCTCGATTTGTTTCGCAGATTTTCCAACTGATCCAATCGGTGAGACAACTCGCAACTTCCGTCAATTAGGAATTGGATATGCAAACCTAGGAGCCCTTCTTATGGCATCAGGTCTTGCATATGATTCAGATGGCGGGCGCGCTCTTGCTGGTGCGATCACATCATTGATGACTGGTACTTCATACCGTCGCTCAGCAGAGTTAGCCGGAATTGTTGGTGCCTACAATGGTTATGCACGAAATGCTTCAGCGCACACTCGCGTAATGCGCAAACACCAGAATGCAACTGAGTCAGCTAAATCTGTTGCAACTTTGGATAAAGATGTTTGGACCGAAGCGGTTAAGCAATGGTCAACTGGTAACTCAATTGGTGAGAAAAATGGCTGGCGCAACGCGCAAGCTTCAGTTCTTGCACCAACTGGAACAATTGGTTTGATGATGGATTGCGATACAACAGGTATCGAGCCAGATCTAGCACTTGTTAAGTTTAAGAAGATGGTTGGCGGGGGATCGATGCAAATCGTTAACCAAACAATTCCACAAGCACTTCGCAAACTTGGCTACTCAGAGGAGACCAACGAGGCAATCGTTGCTTACATCGCAGAGCACGGAAATATCATTGATGCTCCAGGATTAAAGCCTGAGCACTATGACATCTTTGATTGCGCGATGGGAATTCGCTCAATTACCGCAATGGGTCACGTAAAGATGATGGCAGCATGTCAACCATTCTTATCAGGTGCTATCTCAAAGACAGTTAACTTGCCAGCGGATGCCACTGTGGCTGAGATCGAAGAGGTCTACTACCAAGGTTGGAAGCTAGGACTTAAGGCACTTGCTGTTTACCGTGATAATTGCAAAGTTGGACAACCACTTTCTGATTCAAAGGGTAAGACAACAGATGTTGCAGTTGCAGAGGATGCTCATGTTGCAACTCGTCGCCGTTTACCTAAGTCACGCCCAGCACAAACCACATCATTTTCAGTTGGTGGCGCCGAGGGTTACATGACAACTGGTGCATACGCCGATGGCGCACTTGCAGAGGTCTTCCTAAAGCTTGGCAAGCAAGGTTCAACTCTTGCCGGTGTAATGGATTCATTCTCAATTGCAGTATCAATTGGTTTGCAATACGGCGTACCACTTGAGACCTTCGTAGAGAAGTTCTCAAACCTACGCTTTGAGCCAGCAGGTATGACAGATGATGCTGATATTCGCATGGCACAGTCCATGATGGATTACATCTTCCGTCGCCTAGCACTTGATTACCTACCATTTGAATCACGTAGTGCACTCGGTATCTACTCAGCAGCAGAGCGCGCTCGCGCACTTGAAAGCGGTACATACACAGAGGATGAGAAGCCACAAGCTGTTGCTGCTCCAGTAAAAAAAGTGCAAGAGGTAAAGATTGAGAAAGCACCAGCTGCTAACACCGCAGGTATTGGTTCATCAATGGAGCTCTTCGAAAAGATGAGTGGAACAAAATCTGATGCCCCACTATGTATGACATGTGGTGTGAAGATGAGAATGGCTGGATCATGTTTCGTCTGTGAAGGTTGCGGAAACACATCTGGTTGTTCATGATCTAAGTAAGTAATTTAAAGAGCGTCGTAACTAATTGTTACGGCGCTCTTTTATTTTCATTACGCTAAGTAGTACTTTATGAAATCACCATTTTTTTGTTGACAATCAATTTATTTGTCCTAGAATTTAAATTACAAGAGGCCAGGATTACTCCCGGCCCCTTGTGCTCCAGGGTAGGCCCTGGAACTGTTCTTTACTTAGTGATTGTTGTGGTCTTGCCACAATTTAATGATCTCAATGATCAAGGTTGTGGCGGCCACTAACAAGCTAAATAAAGCAATCAGTTCCATAGGCATCACCTCCTCTCGAATGGCCGTACCAAATCTTGATACGGCCACCCGAGAGGTGAGCAAGGTGAAATTACTAAACTCTTGATTATCATATTTATAAATTATTGATCTGTGTGGATAAAGAATCTTTTGGGAAAACCAATAAAGTGCACTAGTGAGCGAGTATTCAAAAAAGGTTAGATCAGCTTTAGATGTAGCTGTTGCTGCAATTGGTGGGCAGCCACGATCTGGCCAAATTGAGATGGCAGAGGCGGTAGCTAATGCGTTATCTGATCGCCATCACTTGCTTGTGCAGGCTGGAACTGGAACTGGTAAATCACTTGCTTATTTAGTACCGGCATTAGTTAGTGGAAAGAAAGTTTTAGTTGCTACTGCGACACTTGCGCTGCAGCGCCAATTAGTAGAGCGTGATTTACCAAAGATAAAAGCTGCCTTAGACAAAGAGCTAAAGCGGGATATCACCTTTGCTATTTATAAAGGTGTTGGAAATTATGTTTGCTTACAGAAGATGAATACCGCAGATGGGGATCCGGAAAACCAAGCAGTTCTTGAGGTTTCATCCCTTGAAAGTGATGCAAAGCGTTTGCGAGCATGGGCGCAGTCACCAAATGCCAGTGGAGATCGTGATGATGCACCAGATGTTGATCGCAGAGTTTGGTTTGCAAACTCAGTCTCAGGCCGTGAATGCATGGGCGCGGATGAGTGTCCATATGGCCATAAATGTTTTGCTGCCCTTGCAAAAGCAAAGGCGCAATCAGCCGATGTAGTTGTTACTAACCACACCTTGCTTGCAATTGAAATTGTTGATTCACATCCGATCTTGCCAGAGCGAGATGTGGTGATTTTAGATGAAGCACATGAATTCATGGATCGCACAACCCAAGCAGTCACTGAGGAGTTAACGGCGCCGCGAGTAATTAGAGCAGCTGCGATGGCGCGAAAACATATGCCGGGTAAAGCAAGTGAGGCCTTTGCAAAGGCGGGTGATAAATTCTCAAGTGCCATCGATGATTACAGCGAAATAGTTAAATCAGATATTAGTAAATCTGGGCGATTAGATGAGTTACCGAAAGAGCTTGAATCTTCAATGCGCGCCATTAAGGAAGGCGTTGGCGCAATCCTTGCATTAATTAACGCTGATGCTGAGGTAATTGATATCAACACCATGGCAGAGCGGGCTCGGGTAAAGGGTGCGCTAAATGAGATTTCACAAACTGTTACTAAATTATTAAAACCAGGACATACCCATGTGCTTTGGTTTGAACCAACTTATTCAACCTTGTATTTAGCACCGCTGTCTGTCTCTGATGTTTTGCGCCGAAACTTGCTTATGCAAACACCAGTAATTGCAACTAGTGCCACTTTAACAGTTGGAAAATCCTTTGATGCGATCGCTAAAAATATTGGTTTTGTAATTGGAGAAAAGGATGAGGATCAAGAAAGCGCAGACGGTGTAATTGATCCAGCAAATTTACAGATATTAGATGTTGGCTCACCATTTGATTTTGCTAATCAAGGAATGCTTTATCTACCAAAGCACCTGCCTGAACCAGGCCGAGATGGCCCAAGTATTGAGGCGCTAACAGAGTTAGGTGAGTTAATAGAGGCAGCAGGGGGTCGAACCTTGGCGCTGTTTTCATCATGGCGCGGAGTTGAAATGGCAGATGAGCACCTGCGAAAAGTTTTAGCAGATTTAGCGCTGCCAATAATTACGCAGCGACGAGGAGATGCAGTTGGTCCATTGGTAGATAAGTTTGCATCAATTGAAAACTCAATATTGCTTGGCACAATCTCACTTTGGCAAGGCATTGATGTGCCGGGGCCATCTTGCACATTAGTTGCCATCGATCGAATTCCATTTCCACGTCCTGATGAACCAGTTATGTCAGCACGGGCAGCAGAGGCAGATGCAGCTGGTGGCAGCGGCTTTATGCAGATCTCACTGCCAAGAGCAGCTCTTTTATTAGCCCAAGGCACAGGTCGCTTAATTAGATCACTGGACGATCGAGGAGTTGTTGCAATCCTTGATTCGCGAATTGTTAATAAACGCTACGGCTCAATATTGTTAAATTCAATGCCACCATTTTGGCGTACTAATGATGGCGTAATTATTAAGGATGCACTTAAGCGATTAGATGAGCAGTATTTAAAGAAGTAATTTCTTTTTTAGTTGTGGCCAGGTTTTAGCAAAGCTTGGATGCAGGATTTGATTTTCAACCTCATTGATTTTAATCCACTTAACTTCAAGTGATTCATCATTCATCTCATGGGCCACAAGTGATGGCCCGGCGTTAGCTAATATTGTGTGATAAGCCCAAGGGCCATGATCATCAACAAATTGATCAATTACCGTTAGTAAATTGGTATCAATACCTATCTCCTCATTTGCCTCACGCAGAGCAGCCTCTAGTGGGCTTTCGTGAGAATCACGGGCACCACCTGGAATTCCCCAAGTGTCACCATTGTGAACCCAGGGTGCACGGTGTTGCATCAAGATGCTTTGACTGCGAATCAAGATTAAGCCGGCAGCGCCAAATAAGCCCCAATGTTTAGAGGAGCACTCACATTCAATCCAACCATCGCCATCTCGGTGCGCCATGTGGCTAGCCTTGCACAGATTTTAATAATTCACAGTTATTGGCTGCGGCCAGAAAAATGAACACCAACTTAAATACCTTGCGCAGATGATGATTACAAGAAGAGCGGTTGTTTTGCTTTCAGTTCTAGCACTAGCTAGTTGCGCCAGGGCCGAGGGTTCATCCTTACAAGTAAAAAGTGAGGTTGATACTGCGGTTGCAACAAGTGAGGCAGAAAGCGTGGAAGAGGAGCCACCAATTGAATTTATTCCAGCAGATGTTGATCCTGATTCGATTGAGCCAATCATTAATTATGTCGATGCGCTAAATATTGCTTTAACTGGTGATTTATTTGCGCTCAAGGCATCAGCAAATGCTGGGTGTGGTTGCCTTGAGATTGCCGATCGATTAGCTGAGATTTTTCCAACCCAAACATTAATTGGTGGGCATTATCAATTAAGGCAGATCCACTTAATAAGTGATGACGGTTTTAGGAAAGAGTTTAAAGTTTTAGTTCACCGAAGTGATATTGAAAAGATTGATAAACAATCAAGGCGCAGCGTGGTTTGGAGTGAATCTGATATTTCAACAATTTTTATCATCAAATACAACAGCGAAGTGGCGGGTGGGCAATGGCAGTTAAGCGATACACGTTAGTAGCTCTATTTCTTATTTTAAGTGCGCCCAATGCCTCAGCGGCCTGCACGCAAAAAACCTGTGTTGATGTATTTACTGATCAAAATCAATTAGTAATTACGGCGCAAAAGGGTTCGGCTAAGCCAACTAAGAAGGCGGTGCCCAAGGTGATTGTTAAAGCTAAGCCGGTGGTCAAGGCGCCAGTTGTTAAGCCACCTACTCCTAAGCCGATAATTAAGAAACCTGTTGTTAAAACTGTTGCTAAACCGATTGTGAAGAAAGTAGCCACCGCCTCCCTTAGTGATAAGTTAATCAAGCTTTTGCCAGCTGGTGATATTAATTTTCAACCAACGAGTGAATCAGTTGTGAATATTCCAACCTACTTTTGGACTACAACGCCGCAGCGCTTTGTCGCTGTGATTCCAATTTTGGATGTGATTGTGTATGTGAATCTCTTCTCAACTTTTAATTGGTCTTTTGGCGATGGCGATAAGTTATTTACCCCACTTCGAGGTGGACCATTTCCAAATCCAGCGGTTACTCATGCCTACAAAGTTAAGGGGGATAAGAGGGTTGAGCTGAAGGTAATTTGGCAGGGGACTTGGAGTGTAAATGGTGTTACCTCACCAATTGCCGGTAATTTAATTACGCAGAGCATTACTAAGGTGGTGCCGGTAGTTAGTGCGCCCACACTTTTTCAGTAGGAAAAAGTAATCCACACATATTTAGAAGTTTAAGCAAAATGACAGTGCACCTTGGCAATCTTGCGCCAATGAAAACTAAATTATCAATCCAGGATGCACTATCTGAAGTATCTGAAATAAATTATGAAGGAACCCAAGTTCTTCGATTACAACGCCTTGGCGCAGTTGCAATCAAGGATCTAATGAGCCAATTTGCTAAAGCAGAAAATGTTGAAGATTTTCAATTAATCGCACTTGTGCTAACCCGGCTACATGATTTACAGGTTAGAGATTATGCGATGGGATTAACCAATAGCGATAACATCGATCAATCCTTTAATTTTTGGCACTGGCTTTTACAAATTGCTCCAACTGGATTTATTGCACCAGTTGCTGCGATCTTCTCTACAGTTGCATATGAATCAGGTGAGAAAGAGTTAGCTCAGCGATCACTTGATCAGGCCTTCACAGATCAAGGTGAGTACCCGCTAGCCAAGTTATTACAGCGCGTTTACAGCGCAAAGTGGCCAGCGCAAAGTTTTGCTGCCATGCGCGCTGAGCTTCACCCAAAGGTTTGTGCATCATTATTTGGCTGAAGTAAAAAGGACTAATATGAACTCATGATTATTGGTATTCCAAAAGAGATTAAAAATAATGAGTTTCGAGTATCTGCCACACCCTCTGGCGTCCACGCGTATGTGCAAAATGGCCACACTGTTTTAGTAGAACGTGGTGCTGGTTTAGGTTCTGCAATTACTGATCAGGATTACATCGATGCCGGGGCGCAGATAGTTGCAACTGCAGATGAGGTATGGCAGAAGGCAGATCTAATTCAAAAGGTAAAGGAGCCGATTGCTGCTGAGTATCCAAGGATGCGCAAGGGGCAGATTCTTTATACCTATCTACATTTAGCAGCATCTCGTGAGTGCACAGATGCAATTATTAAATCTGGTGTAACTGCATTTGCCTATGAAACTGTTGAAGTAAATGGCACATTGCCACTACTTGCGCCAATGTCAGAGGTCGCAGGGCGTATGTCGATTCAAGTTGGCGCTACCGCCCTTGAGCGAAGCAAAGGCGGGCGCGGTGTATTACTTGGCGGTGTTCCGGGAGTTCGCCCCGGCAAAGTAGTTGTAATTGGCGGCGGCGTTGTTGGTGTTGCAGCTGCAACCATCGCCCATGGCATGCGTGCTGAGGTAAGTATCTTTGATTTAGATTTAAAGCGTTTAGGTGAGATCGATCAATTATTTAATGGCAATGTGCGAACTATTGCTTCATCTAGCTATGAGATCGAGCGCGAGGTTATGGCAGCTGATTTAGTAATTGGCGCAGTTCTAGTTCACGGCGCAAAGGCACCAAAGTTGGTAAGTAATGCACTGGTTAAAAAGATGAAGCCAGGTTCAGTTTTAGTAGATGTTGCAATTGATCAAGGTGGCTGCTTTGAAGATTCCAAGGCGACAACACATGCTGAGCCGACCTACCCAGTTCATGATTCAATCTTTTATTGTGTTGCAAATATGCCAGGGGCAGTTCCAGCGACTTCTACCTACGCTCTAGCTAACGCCACAATTAAGTATGGGCTGGCTCTTGCAAACAAGGGCTGGGAGAAGGCGATCGCAGATGATGCCAACTTGGCCAAGGGGCTTAATGTGCACGATGGAAAAATTATGTATAAGGCTGTTGCACAAGCCCATAATCTGTAGTAATTTCGGCCGTAGGTCATGAGTCTCAGTTTCTAGCCCCGGCTAACTGAGCGGCAACCCTCCACCGCGGTGGGGTGCTCCGGGTGAAGACCTGGCGGATTGCAAAGTGCAATCGGCAAGCGCGGATAAGTTCTTTTGGTACTTAACCAAATAATTAATCCGGCTATTAGCAGATATGAAGGAGTACTTTCATGCAGAAAAAAATTAGAAACTGGGCGTTGGCACTGCCTGCTCTGTTACTAGTTGCATCTCTGAGCGCATGTTCATCAGAGTCAACAGATAACTCAGCATCAGCTTCATGTACACCAACAGATCTAAAAACTATTGAAGCAAATCTATTAACAATTGCCACAGGTGAGCCTGCTTATCCACCTTGGGTTGAAGATGACAAGCCAGAGTCAGGTAAGGGTTTTGAGGCTGCAGTTGCATACGCTGTTGCAAAACAACTTGGCTACACAAATGATCAAGTTAAATGGGTTCGCACAACATTTGATGGCGCTATCGCACCAGGACCAAAGAACTTCGATTTCAATATTCAGCAGTACTCAATTACTGATGAGCGTGAGCAAGTAGTTGATTTCTCATCTGCTTACTACAAGTCAAACCAAGCAATTGTTACCTTTAAGGGCAGCAAAATTGCTGGCGTTACGTCAATTGCTGATCTAAAAGCAGCTAAGGCAAAGCTAGGCGCAGCTGTTGCATCAACTTCACTTGATGCAGTTGAAAAAGTACTAGGCCTTAAGGCATCTGTATTTAATGACAACGCTGCCGCAGTTGCTGCTCTTAAGAACAAGCAGATCGATGGCATCGTGGTTGATCTACCAACTGCTTTCTATCTTGCAGCAGCAGAGGTAGAAAATGGCGTGATTGCTGGTCAGTTTAAGAATGTAGATGGCGCCGATAAGGGTGCTGGTCTGCTTCTTGCTAATGATTCACCAATTACTGCTTGTGTTACCGGCGCAGTAGATGCACTTCGTGACAATGGCGAGCTAGCGGCCATTGAAACCCAGTGGCTGACTGCATCTGCTGGTGCACCAGTACTTGAATAATCATCTAAAAATAGTAAGTTAAAACGAGGATCAGATGACAAATGAATCTAGCCGGGGTGACTCGGCTAGATCATTTGAAAATAATCATGAATATGATTTTGGTGGCACCTGGCACCCAAGTGAGTTAGAGATTTCACGGCGCCAGGCAAGAGCTAAGAAAAATCGAAAGAATTCATTAATTGCCGCACTATCTAGCACTTTAGTTTTAGGCACCTTGGCACTAGTTGCCGTTACCTCACCCGGCTGGAAATCTTTATCAAATGCCTTTTTCAAATGGGCATACGGTGTTGAAGTATTACCCAAAATTTTGCTGGGATTTGTTACAAATATAACTTTAACTGTAATTGCCACAACCTGTGTTGCAATCTTTGGCTTATCAATTGCCTTGATTAGAAC
>JBIIXT010000012.1:0-21570 GCA_044347205.1 Candidatus Nanopelagicus sp.
CCAGCATCGAAAATACATGAAGCTGGATCAGTAACAATGTCAGCAGAGACAATTGGATCCTCGGTATAGGTTAAATAACCCTTCAAACTACCTTCGCTAGCTTTTTTAATGGCAGCGTTGATCTGCTCAACAGTTACTTCCTTAGCTAATTCAACCGTTAAATCAGTTGCCGAACCCGTAGGAACTGGTACTCGCATTGCAAAGCCATCTAATTTCCCCTTTAACTCTGGGATAACTAGTGAAATCGCTTTGGCAGCGCCAGTTGAGGTAGGGATAATTGATAGCGCAGCAGCTCGAGAGCGACGTAGATCTTTGTGTGGAAAATCTAATATAACTTGATCATTTGTATATGCATGAATAGTTGTCATTAATCCGCGAACAATTCCGAATTCATCATTTAATACCTTAGCCATCGGTGCCAAGCAATTGGTTGTGCAAGAAGCATTTGAAATGATGTGATGATTGGCTGAATCATATTTTTCATGATTTACACCCATCACAATCGTAATATCTTCATCACTAGCAGGAGCTGAGATGATTACTTTCTTTGCACCCGCTGTGATGTGCTTTTGTGCATCGGCTGCTTTAGTAAAGATGCCAGTTGATTCAACAACGATATCTACGCCTAGTTGACCCCAAGGAATATTTGCCGGATCGCGCTGGGCACTTACGGTAATTGTTTTTCCAGCAACAGTGATTGTGGTATCAGTGTGTGTTACTGGCTTATTTAATCTGCCTAAAATTGAGTCATACTTTAAAAGGTGAGCCAGAGTGGCATTATCTGTGAGATCGTTAATGGCAACGATTTCAAAATTAGCACCCGATTCAAGGGATGCCCGCAAGAAATTCCGACCTATTCGACCAAATCCATTCACACCAACTTTAAGCATTATTAACCCTTACCTATCTGAAAAATTATTATCACCACATCGTGATGGCAGAATCTTATCAGTTGCGGGAATTAATTAATTTAGTAAATCTGGGCTAACACTGGCCTCAGTATCTGGTATCCCTAGATCTCGGGCACGTTTATCGGCCATTGCTAATAATCTTCTGATTCGACCAGCGATCGCATCCTTTGTCATGGGCGGAGACGCTAGCGACCCAAGCTCTTCTAAACTGGCTTGACCATGATTAACTCTTAGCTCACCTGCCTCCTTTAAATGTGTTGGAATCTCAGCACCTAATATTTCCATCGCCCTTTGCACTCGTGCAGAAGCTGCAACTGCAGCTCTTGCTGATCTGCGTAAGTTAGCATCATCAAAATTTGCTAATCGATTAGCGGTAGCACGCACCTCGCGGCGCATTCTGCGTTCCTCCCAGGCTAGAACTGTTTCATGTGCACCTAATCGAGTTAATAACGCACCGATTGCATCACCATCTCTGATCACAACTCGATCAACATTTCTTACCTCACGAGCTTTAGCAGTAATTCCTAATCTTCGCGCGGCGCCAACTAATGCAAGTGCTGCCTCAGGGCCTGGGCAAGTAATTTCAAGTGCTGATGATCTTCCTGGCTCGGTTAATGAACCATGAGCTAAAAACGCACCACGCCAAGCTGCTTCTGAATCACAGATTCCTGCGGAAACAACTTGCGGAGGCAATCCACGAATTGGTCGATTATTTGAATCAACTAATCCGGTCTGCCGAGCAAGAGCATCACCGTCGGCTAAAACTCGAACAATATATCTACTTCCTTTGCGAATGCCGCTGGCAGAGACAACGGATAATTCACTTTCATGCCCAAAAACTTCAGCAATATCCTTACGTAATCTTCTGGCAACTTGAGCCGTATCTAGCTCCACCTCAATAATTATTTTACCGGCCGAGATATGAAGACCGCCGGCGAAGCGAAGTAGCGCAGATACCTCAGCCTTGCGACAACAAGGTTTTGTTACAGAAAGCCTGCTTAATTCATCTTTTACCGCTTCAGTCATTGCCATGTGGTTATCTAAGCAGATTTGTCTTCAAAATGTGGCTGAAAGCTAAAGATAATTTCTTTGAATCATGGTGGAAAGTTTGCGTATTTTCTGCTAAGTCAAAGGCGATCACCTCTCCACCACACTCTGTTACAAGTTTTTCAAATGAAGAGTTATTTGTTTCGATCCTCTGATCAACTAGCGCATAATCAAATTTGAGATTTGGAAGATGTTTTAAAACAAATTCAAGATGTTGTGTTAAAGAGGAACCGGCATACTCTTCAGAAGTTGTTGGGTCAGGTAAATTAAAGATCAGTATCTTCTTACCCTTTGCCGCACTTATCGCAGCTGCTTGCTCTTTAAGTAAAAAATGAGGCATCACACTTGAAAGCCAAGATCCTGGTCCAACTGTTATCCAGTCAGCTTGATTAATTGCAGCGATTGCCTCGGGTGTGGCCTTTGGAGATTCTGGAATAATTCGAAGTTTTGAAACACTACCTTTTGCAGCAGCTACCTGTATTTGCCCCTGAATTTTCTTAATTTTTCCAGACTCATCAAGTGTTGCTTCAATATCTAGAGGTTCAAGTGCCATTGGTAGAACTCGGCCAACAACTTGTAGTAAATCACCGACTCTTGCTAATCCTTTAACTGGATCTCCATCTCTATCCCAGAGAGCAGTTAGGAGTAAATTACCAATGGCGTGGTTATCCATTGGTCCTTCACTTGTAAATCGATACTGCATGATTGAAGCCCAACTTCTGCCCCATTCATCATCACTACATAAAGCAGCAAGTGCCATGCGCAGATCTCCAGGTGGCAGTGAATTAAACTCTTCGCGCAATCTTCCGGATGAGCCACCATTATCAGCAACTGTTACAACGGCTGTCACATCCGTTGTCACATTACGCATCGCTGACAGAGTTGCAGCCAGGCCGTGACCGCCGCCGAGACACACTACTTTTGGATGATTCATCGCTTTAAACTGAAAATCATTTATTAGATCTCTCTACCTAAATCACGATGTAGTGCTTTGGTTTGAATATTCTTTCCTGCTAGGAGCTTATTAGCACTCAATCGTGCCTGTAATTCCTGAGTGATTGCTACTGAGCGATGCTTGCCACCTGTGCAACCAATGGCCAAAGTTAAGTACTTACGACCTTCTGCGATGAAGCCAGTTGCCATAGTTTCAAATAAAGACTGATATCTGCTTAGAAACTCCTGCACATTTTGAGAATTTAAGACCGCATCCCTTACAGGTTTCTCCAAGCCAGTCATTGGCCGCAACTCTAAATCCCAATGCGGATTAGCGATGAAGCGGCAATCAACAACAAGATCAGCATCAACTGGAATTCCATACTTATATCCAAAAGAGAGAATATTTACCTGCAAATCAACAGAGTTATCCTCATGGAAATACTCAGCGATTTTCTTCTCCAATTGGTGAATATTCAAAGAGGATGAATCAATAACTAGATCAGCACCTTCTCGCACCTCTCGAAGCCGGGCACGTTCTTTACTAATTCCATCAAGGATTCGATCTGTTGCCTGTAATGGATGAGGCCTCCTAGTTGATTCAAATCTACGTACTAAAGAATCATCACTTGCATCCACAAACAATATTTTTCGGCTTACTCCTTGCTCAGCAATCTCAGCCAGTGAACGAGTTAGATCATCAAAGAATGCTCGACCGCGAACATCAATTACAACTGCGATTTGCTTGACTGAGCCTTCTACCAAATCTATTAAATTTCCAAGTAGTGCCGGTGGCAAATTATCAACAACATACCAACCCAAATCCTCTAATGAGTGGGCGATCGTTGAACGACCAGCACCGCTCATACCGGTGATAATTAGTAACTCAGTATCACTCTTCATGGCAACATCATGCTGGCTCTGTCAAGCATCTAAAATTTCACCTGTTTGCATATCAATTTGCTCACTGGAGAAGGACTGCGCCAAGGAAGCCATGATGGTACTTGCCATTTTCTCACCGATTCCAGGGACTGCAGCCAGCTCAGCCAGAGTTGCTTTTCGAAGGGCAGTAACTGATCCAAAGTTTTCCAATAATGCTTTACTGCGCACCTGACCCAATCCAGTTACCTCATCTAATAAAGATTCAAGCATCATTTTGGAGCGCTTACTTCTGTGAAAGGTAATCGCAAATCTGTGTGCTTCATCCCTTATTCGCTGAAATAGATATAAAGCTTCGCTATGTCTTGGAAAGATGATTGGTTCAGATGTGTGAGGTAAGTAAACCTCTTCTAACCGCTTGGCTAAACCAACTAGTGCAACATCGGTGATGCCAAGTTCAGCAAATGCTCGAGCGGCGGCATTAACCTGACCTTTGCCTCCGTCGACAATGACCAACTGTGGTGGATAAGCAAATCTTGGTTTAGCAGCCCCATCAATATCGGCCTGAACTTGATCAATATCCTTTTCAGCTAAATATCTTTTAAATCTTCTTGTTATCACATGATGCATGGCCCTAGTGTCATCAAATCCAGCCTCATCATTAATTGAGAATCTGCGGTAATCACTCTTCTTAGCTTGTCCATCCTCGAAAACAACCATTGATGCAACCATATTTGTCCCTTGAATATTTGAAATATCAAAACATTCAATCCGAAGTGGTAGTTCAGCTAGTTCGAGATACTCACTTATTTGGGTAAGTGCATTCCCGCTCACCGCTGCATCATTTGCACGCTTGCTTAGGTACTGAATCAATGCTTGGTGAGCATTACGTTTGACCATCTCTACGATCTCTACCTTTTCACCGCGCTGCGGCTGTGTCAGCAAAACATTCTTGCCTTTTTTCTCACTGAGCCATTGCGCTAGCTCCTCGGCATCAGGTGGCAGTTGATCAACCAAAATTTCAGCTGGCGGTATTACCTCATCATAAATTTTTCCAAGCATGGCTGAAATAATTGATTCATCCTCTAAAAGATTCGCGCGATCAATTATCCAGGAGCGGGATCCAGTTATTCGACCAGCCTGGATAATAAATTGAGAAAGTGAAGCGTGAGTAATATCTTCATGAATTGCAAGAACATCTGCATCAATTTTTTCATTTAAGAAACGGTCAGTAGATTCAAAGGCTTTATTGAGTGCGCCCAATTGATCTCGAAGCCTTGCCGCCTTTTCAAACTCCTCATTTTGCGCCGCCGTTAGCATCTCAGATTCAACTCGAATCGCTATGTCCTCTGGTGATTTCTCGAGGAAGGAAACCAAGTCATTTGCTAATTTTTTATGCTCTTCTTGCGAAATCCATTCAACGCAAGGCGCCGCACACTTTCCGATATCCCCCATCAAACATTGCCGCTTGGCCCGTTTGGCACTTTTAAAATTGGCTTCACTGCATGTACGAACAGGATAAATTTTCATTAATGTTTCATAGGTACTGCGAAGTGCCCATGCATGTGAATAGGGACCAAAATATTTGATTCCCTTAACCTTCTTCGCCCGCGAGATAAACAACCTTGGATACTCTGCATTTAAATCAATTGCTAAAAATGGATAGGACTTATCATCCTTAAACTGCACATTAAAATCAGGGTTGTATTGTTTTATCCAGGTGAATTCAAGTTGTAGTGCTTCAACCTCGGTATTAACCAAAGTCCAATCGACCCGAACAGCTGTGTGAACCATTCGTCGTGTTTTTGTTTGCAAATTGCTGCCAAAGTATGAGTTAAGACGATTCTTTATATTCTTGGCCTTACCGACATAAATAACCTTGTCATTACCGTCAAAGAATCGATAAACGCCAGGTTGTGTTGGAAGGTTACTAGGACGATAACTCTGTGGATCTGCCATATAAATTACCTAGCTAGAACTTGCGCTAAATACTTTCCAGTGTAACTTTTCGGATTTTTAGCGACCTCTTCTGGGCGACCTTCTGCAACGACTAGCCCACCACCTGATCCACCTTCTGGGCCTAGATCGATAATCCAATCTGCAGATTTAATTACATCTAGATTGTGCTCGATTACGATCACAGTGTTTCCAGTATCAACCAGGCGGTTTAGGACCAAAAGAAGTTTACGTACATCCTCAAAATGTAATCCTGTTGTTGGTTCATCTAAGACATAGATGGTGCGACCAGTTGATCTTCGCTGTAGCTCAGTTGCCAACTTAACGCGCTGGGCTTCACCGCCAGATAATGTAGGAGCCGATTGTCCAAGACGTACGTAGCCAAGTCCAACATCAGATAATGTCTTTAAAAACCTAGCAATCGTTGGTACTGATTCAAAGAATGTATTTGCCTCTTCGATTGGCATATCCAAAACTTGGGCAATTGTCTTTCCCTTGTAATGAACTTCAAGTGTTTCCCGGTTATATCTGGCGCCATGGCAAACTTCACACGGAACGTAAACATCAGGCAAGAAGTTCATCTCAATTGTGATTGTGCCATCACCAGAACAGTTTTCACATCTTCCGCCTTTAACATTAAAGGAGAATCGCCCCTGCTGATAACCACGCACCTTTGCTTCACTCGTTTCTGCAAATAGAGCGCGAACTTTGTCGAATACTCCTGTGTAGGTTGCCGGATTTGACCTTGGCGTTCTACCAATTGGAGATTGATCAACGTGAACAACTTTGTCTAGTTGATCAAGTCCAGTAATGGTGCGATGACGGCCTGGCACGATTCTTGCGCCATTTAATTTATTGGCCATTACAGAGTACAAAATGTCATTTACTAAGGTTGATTTTCCAGAACCTGAAACACCTGTAACTGCGACGAAGGCTGCAAGTGGAAATGAAACATCAATATTTTGCAAATTATTCTCTTTTGCTGCCTTGACCGTTACAACCTTTTTTTGATCTATTACTCGTCTTTTTTTAGGTATTTCTATTGAAACTCGTCCATCTAAATATGCACCAGTGATTGAATCTTTGGCTTTGATTAAGTCTTCGTAACTGCCAGAGGAAACAACATGGCCGCCATGCTCACCAGCTCCTGGCCCAATATCCACGACCCAATCTGCGGTGCGAATTGTGTCTTCATCATGTTCTACAACTATCAATGTATTACCTAAATCGCGAAGCCGTGTAAGTGTTTCAATTAACTTTCGATTATCCCTTTGATGCAGCCCAATGCTTGGTTCATCTAAAACATATAGAACACCAGTTAAACCAGATCCAATTTGTGTTGCCAGACGGATTCGCTGAGCTTCACCGCCAGATAATGTGGCAGCTGGTCTGGCTAAGGATAAATAATCCAAACCAACATCTAGTAGGAAGCCAAGACGGGCATGAACCTCTTTTAAAACTCTTTCGGCAATCTGTTTCTCACGGGCTGAAAGTGAAATTTTTTGTAAAAAGCTAGCGCATTCGGCAATTGAAAGTTCGCAGATTTGTGCAATATTTTTATCGGCAATAGTTACCGCAAGTACCTCTGGCTTTAACCTTGCACCATTGCAAGCCGGGCATGGGGTCTCGCGCATATACGCTTCATACTTATCTCTACTGAAATCACTATCTGTTTCACCATGCCTGCGGTGAATAAATGGGACTACTCCCTCAAATCCTGTTGAGTAATTGCGAACCCGGCCATATCTGTTTTTATACTTCACATGAACTTCAAAGTCATACCCATTAATGATCGCATTCCTTGCTTTCTCAGATAATTTTTTCCAAGGAGTATCGAGAGAAAACTTAATATCTGTTGCTAGGCCCTCTATTAACCGCAGGAAGTACTCAGATGAATGCCCACCTGCCCAAGGTGCAATGGCGCCCTCATAAATAGATATTGAGTCATCAGGAATAATTAACTCTTCATCAACCTCAAGTTTTGTGCCAATGCCACCACACTCAGCGCATGCGCCGAAGGGTGAGTTAAAAGAGAAAGATCTAGGTTCAAGCTCCTCAAAGGAAAGTTCGCAATCAGCACAGGCCATATGTTCACTAAAGCTACGCTCTTTATCCGGTGCGCCAACTTTTAAATCCACGAAATCTAGAATTACTAAACCATTAGCAAGTTTAAGTGCGGTTTCAATTGAATCAGTTATGCGAGATTTACTTTCAGCCTTCACCGCTAATCGGTCAACAACGACCTCAATTGTGTGTTTTTCTTGTTTCTTAAGCTTTGGTACATCGGCAATTGCATAGACAACCCCATCAACTCGCACTCGGGCATACCCAGCAGTAGTGAAATCTTTGAATAGATCTAGAAATTCTCCTTTACGAGCCCGAATGACCGGTGACAGAACTTGAAACTTACTTCCGGCTGGCATCTGCAATATTTGATCAACGATATTTTGCGGAGTCTGTTTTGCAATCTCTTTGCCGCATTTAGGACAGTGTGGGCGGCCAGCGCGAGCAAATAATAATCTTAAGTAATCATAAACCTCAGTGATTGTGCCAACGGTTGATCTTGGATTGCGGTTAGTGGATTTTTGATCAATTGATACCGCCGGTGATAAGCCTTCGATAAAATCAACATCTGGTTTGTCCATTTGGCCAAGAAATTGTCTGGCATATGCTGAAAGTGACTCAACGTATCTGCGCTGTCCCTCAGCAAAGATCGTATCGAAGGCGAGTGAGGATTTGCCGGAGCCAGATAAACCTGTGAAAACAATTAATGAGTTGCGCGGTAAATCTAGTGAAACATTTTTTAAATTATGCTCACGAGCACCACGTACGATTAGGCGATCATTCATTAACTACCCGCCTCCTCCATACCCTTAAGCTCTCGCTTTAATTCTCGAATCTCATCGCGCAATCTACCTGCTACTTCGAAACTTAATTCTGCTGCAGCAAGTCGCATCTGATCAGTGAGGGATTCTATGAGTGCCATCAACTCCTGTCTCGGCAGCGAGGCGGTATCCATCCGGGTTAAGCCGGATGAGAAGGTAAATTTCTTTTTTCCAGTTGCCATCTCATCTGTGTCATCGATCTCTTTGGCAATTAGGTCGGTGATATCAGCGATCTTCTTGCGCAGCGGGGTTGGATCAATGCCGTGTTCACTGTTATAGGCAACCTGTTTGGCTCTTCGACGATTAGTTTCATCAATTGCCTGCGCCATTGATTTAGTGATTTTATCGGCATACATATGCACCTCACCTGAAACATTTCGTGCAGCGCGACCAATTGTTTGAATTAAGGAAGTAGCCGAGCGCAGGAAACCTTCTTTATCAGCATCTAAAATTGCCACTAATGAAACCTCAGGTAAATCCAAACCTTCCCGAAGTAAGTTAATTCCTATTAATACATCGTATTCACCGGTACGAAGCTCGCGCAGTAATTCAACTCTTCGCAGCGTATCTACCTCCGAGTGAAGATAGCGAACCTTGACCCCAAGACCTAGCATGTAATCAGTTAGATCCTCAGACATCTTCTTAGTTAATGTGGTAACTAATACTCGCTCATTTTTATCAGCACGAATTTTAATTTCAGCAATTAAATCATCAATCTGACCCTTAATAGGTTTTACAACAATCTTCGGATCAACCAAACCAGTTGGCCTAATTACCTGCTCAACTACATCTGTGCCTACCTTTTCAAGCTCATACTTGCCAGGAGTAGCCGATAAATAAACTTTTTGGCCAACACGTTCTAGAAACTCATTAAACCTTAATGGTCGATTATCCATCGCACTTGGCAAGCGGAAACCATGTTCTACTAATGTGCGTTTGCGCGCAGCGTCACCCTCAAACATCGCTCCTATTTGCGGCACTGTTACGTGAGATTCATCAATTACAACCAGGAAATCCTCTGGAAAATAATCCAACAAACAATTTGGCGCAGATCCTGGCGCACGCCCATCTAATTGTCTGGAGTAATTTTCAATTCCAGAACAAAATCCCAACTGCTGCATCATCTCTAAATCAAAGGTGGTGCGCATTCGAATTCGCTGTGCTTCAAGTAATTTACCCGCTCGCTCAAATTCTTCAACTCGCGCTTCCATCTCACTTTGAATCTCAACTATGGCTCGCTTCATTGTTTCCGGACCGGCGGCGTAATGTGTGGCTGGAAAAACATACATCTCATTCTCATCTCGAATAATTTCACCAGTAAGGGGATGCAGAGTCATAATCTTTTCAATCTCATCACCAAACATTTCAATGCGAAGAGCTAGCTCTTCATACATCGGGATGATCTCAATCGTGTCACCTCTTACGCGGAATGTGCCACGCTCAAAAGCCATATCATTTCTTTTGTATTGAATATCAACGAATTTTCGCAAAAGTTGATTTCGATCAATGCTGTCCCCTACTTTTAAGCGCACCATTCGATCGACGTACTCCTGCGGTGTTCCAAGACCATAAATACACGAAACTGTTGCAACCACAATTACATCTCTTCTAGTTAGAAGTGAGTTAGTTGCCGAGTGACGAAGCCGCTCAACCTCATCATTTACAGATGAGTCTTTTTCAATGAAAGTATCAGTCTGTGGCACGTATGCTTCAGGTTGATAATAGTCATAGTAAGAAACAAAGTACTCAACTGCATTATTTGGCAGCAGCTCTTTAAATTCATTTGCCAACTGCGCCGCGAGAGTTTTGTTAGGTGCCATAACTAAAGTTGGTCGCTGGACCTGCTCAATTAACCAAGCGGTAGTCGCCGACTTTCCAGTGCCTGTTGCTCCAAGGAGTACAACATCCTGCTCCCCTTTTTGTAATCTATCGACAAGTTGAGCAATCGCAGCTGGTTGATCTCCGGCTGGAACATAATCACTAATTACTTGAAATGGCTCTACTTTTCGCTGTAAATCTGAGATTGGTCTCATCACTTTTCCAAATTAGCAGCCACAAGCTCTTGCCAGATTTTCGTTACTGAATGCGTTAATTCCGGAAAATTTCCAGAGTTTTCAATAATGAAATCAGCAATGGCCTCGCGCTGGGCATCACTTGCCTGAGCGCTCATTCTCTTATCAATATCACTTTGGCTTAGTCCGCGCTCCAGCAACCTTTGCTTTCGAATTTTATCTGCAACAGAGATTGCAATCACCTTATCAAATTTGTAATCGTGATTTGATTCAACCAATAGTGGTATCTGGTTTATGACAATTGCATCGGATGGGGCTGCCTGCACTAATTTTTCAAAGCTCTGGCGAATAAGTGGATGAGTAATTGCTTCTAACTTTGCCCGCAAGGTGGGATCAGCAAAAACTATTGCTCCGAGTGCGGCGCGATTTATCTCATTGTTTTCTAGAATTTCTGTGCCAAACTCTTTAATCAACAGATCAAATCCCTCACTGCCCGGCTTAATAACCTCGCGCGCTAATTGATCAGAATCAATCACGATCGCTCCCAGATTTGAAAAAATCTGCCCAGCAGTTGATTTACCGGATCCGATTCCGCCAGTTAAAGCCACTATTAACATGATCCAACTCTATCTTTCATCTGAGATTTCTCTGATTTAAAATAAAAATGGCCCCAGTTTCGCTGAGGCCATAATTAAAATATCTTTTCTGATCGTGGATTACCTATTTGAGATGCTTACTCTGCTTGTGAAGCCTCTACTGATTCTGCAGCGGCTGGCGCAGCAGCATCTGCAGCTTTAGCCTCAGATTTTTGTTTTTTGTGTGCAACGAATTTTGCTTGAGCCTCGGCGTACTGACGTTCCCACTCTTCGCGTTGGGTTTCATATCCTGGCTTCCACTCTTGAGAATCAGAATCAAAACCTTCTGGGTAAATGAAGTTACCGTTTGCATCATAACGAGCTGGCATTCCATATTGTGTTGGATCAAATGCTTCAATCTCAACCTCTTCGCCCTCATTGGCTTGCTTTAAAGATAGTGAGATACGACGGCGCTCTAGATCAATATCAATGATCTTAACGAACAACTTATCGCCAACTTGTACAACTTGCTCTGGAATTTCAACATGGCGCTCTGCAAGTTCAGAGATGTGTACTAATCCTTCGATTCCTTCAAACACCTTAATGAATGCACCGAATGGAACTAATTTTGTTACTTCACCTGGTACTACTTGGTTTATGGTGTGAGTGCGAGCAAATGCTTGCCAAGGATCCTCTTGGGTTGCTTTAAGTGAAAGTGATACTCGCTCGCGCTCGAAATCAACTTCAAGGACTTCAACAGTAACTTCATCGCCCACTTCAACAACCTCTGATGGGTGATCGATGTGTTTCCAAGATAACTCTGAAACATGCACTAGGCCATCAACGCCACCTAGGTCTACGAAAGCACCAAAGTTTACGATTGATGAAATAACGCCAGTACGTACTTGACCCTTCAATAATTGATTTAGGAAGGTTGTACGTGAAGCCGATTGTGATTGCTCTAGGAATGCACGGCGAGATAGAACCACATTGTTGCGATTCTTATCTAGCTCAATGATTCGACATTCAACCTCTTGACCGATGTAAGGAGTGAGATCGCGAACGCGGCGCATCTCAACTAGTGAAGCTGGCAAGAAGCCACGTAGGCCGATATCTACAATCAGGCCGCCCTTCACAACTTCAATCACAGTTCCAGTAACAACCTCATCACGCTCTTTCTTTCCTTCCACATCGCCCCAAGCTTTTTCATACTGGGCACGCTTCTTGGAAAGGATTAAACGTCCCTCTTTATCCTCTTTTTGTAAAACTAAAGCTTCTATGCGATCGCCAACTTTTACTAACTCACTTGGCGCAACATCGTGGCGAATAGATAATTCACGAGATGGAATAACACCTTCTGTTTTATAACCAATATCAAGCAAAACTTCTTCACGGTCAATTTGGACAACTATGCCGGAAACTAAATCTCCATCATTAAAATTCTTGATTGTGCCTTCAATAGCGGCTAAAAAATCTTCTGCACTTCCAATATCATTTACGGCAATTTGTGAAGGGGTCATTGTGTGGGTGTACTCCGAGGGTGATGCAACTAGTAGGGACAGGGACGGGTAGAGCGAGGCGCAAGATTACCTTTGTCTACTTGCTTGGGTCAAAGTGATACTCGCTAGGATGGGCTAAATGGAGCGATATCTAGCAATTATTCGTCATAAACCTGCCCAGTATCTCTTAATCACCTCATTTCCAGCCCGGATCGCTTACGGAATGATTTCATTGACCATATTTTTTAAAGTTCAGCAAACAACTGGATCAATTGCGATTGCCGGACTAGCTACTGGAGTAAATGGCATAGCCGGTGCAACAACAGCTGGTTTGCGCGGTGCTCTGATAGATAGATTTGGAATGAAAATTCCACTTAGATTTTTTGCACCAGGTTATGCAATTCTAATTCTACTTTTTTCAACTGGTGATTCAAAGGTAACCCTAGTTTTATTTGCCTTCGTTCTCGGCTTTTCATCACCTCCAATTAATTTATCTGTTCGCCCGCTTTGGACTGTGACTGTTCCAAAAGATCAGGTGCGCACCGCCTATGCAATTGATACCGCAGTCATGAACTCAGTTGGCGTCTTTGGTCCGATACTGGCAACAACTATTTCCTTAAATTCAACCCCTGATCTGGCACTTCAACTGTGCTCTGCCTTAATTATTATTGGCGGCATCTCACTATCTTTTACTCCTCAATTGCGAAAATGGGTACCAGAGAAGAAAAATGCTGGCGATCTTGCAGTCTGGCGCACACCAGCCATGCAGTTGATGATGTTAGAGGGTGTATTTATTGGATTGGGTTGGGGTGCATTTGATATCGCCGTTCCCGCATTTGCCACAATTGAAAATGTCCCACAACGCATAGGAATTATCTTTGCAGTCATGGCAGCAGGAAATGTGATCGGTGGTTTACTGGCTGGCAGTATCTCTAAGAAAACATCATCATTAAAAGCCTTCCGGCGAATCTATGGCTTCTGGTTTTTATTATCGCTACCGCTAGCTTTTACCAATCCTGATTGGTCGATCATGTTGGTAACAGCAAGCATGTCATTGATGTCTGGCGCCCTTCAGGTATTTTACTTTGAAATAAGTGAGGCGGTTAGACCCAAAGGATCTGCCGTCGCCGCACTTGGTTGGCTTTGGACGGTGGAAGGAACATTCGCTTCCCTTGGAGCAGCACTCGGTGGATTTATTTCAGAGCATTACTCGCCAAGATATGTTTTAGCCCTGACAACAGTTTGTGTTGGCATTGGGTACACAATTGTCAGAGCTGGTGGAAAATTACTCAAAGAGGCTGATCGAGTACCAACTGATGAAGAGGATGAAGAGGCGCTTGAATCTAATTTAGATACCAATAAGTAATTTAATAAGTAATTAGTGAGCCGCTAAATCCCAACTTAATCCAAATCCAATATTTACATCCAATGGCACAAGTAATTTGTGAGCAGCTGCCATCTGCTCTCTTACGATCTTTTCTAGCATCTGGCTTTCATTTGGCATAACCTCAAAAATTAACTCATCATGAACTTGCAGTAATGCACGAGATTGCAATTTGCTTGCATCAATCTTTTCATTGATATTAAGCAGGGCAACTTTAATAATATCGGCAGCAGATCCCTGGATCGGTGCATTCAGCGCAGCACGTTCGGCAATCTCGCGTCGCTGGCGATTATCGTGATTTAAGTCAGGCAAGTACCTGCGCCTGCCCAAAATTGTTTCGGTGTATCCCTTCTTTCTTGCTTCCTCAACAACAGTTTTTAAATAATCACGAATACCGCCAAATCGCTGGAAGTATTTATTCATTAACTCAGCCGCTTCAGCTGGATCAATATCTAAAGTTTGGGACAAACCAAATGAGGATAATCCATAAGCTAGGCCATATGACATCGCTTTAATTGTTCGGCGCATCTCTGCATCAACTTCTGAAGCTTTAACACCGAAAACTAAAGCGCCAACTGTGGAGTGCAGATCCTCACCAGATTCAAAAGCCTTTATCAATCCTTGATCATTTGATAGGTGCGCCATTATTCGCATTTCGATCTGGCTGTAATCAGCCGTTAGCAGTTGCGTAAAAGGTGCCTGCGCAATAAAACAATCGCGTATCTGGCGACCCTCTTCAGTGCGAACTGGAATATTTTGCAAGTTTGGTTCAGTTGATGAAAGCCGGCCCGTTGCAGCAACCGTCTGTTGAAAAGTTGTATGGATTCGCCCATCGCTGGCAATCGCATTTTTTAATCCCTCAATTGTGGTTTGTAATTTACTTGCCTCTCGGATGCGCATTAAATGCTGCAAAATTGGATGATTGGTTTTGTTTAGCAGCCAAGCCAAACTTTCAGCATCGGTGGTAAAGCCAGTTTTGATTTTCTTCGTTTTTGGAAGATTTAATTCATCAAATAAAACAACCTGTAATTGCTTCGGTGAAGCGGCATTAAACTCATGCCCAGCTATTTTGTAGGCAGCTTGCGTTTGTGTATAAACGACTTCTTGAAAATCTAAGGCCAATTTGTTCAATTTTGATTCATCTACACCAATGCCAATCTTCTCCAACTCGGCCAGGGCGATTAAGGTTGGAATCTCCAATTTTTGATAAAGATCTACCATCTTCTTCTCCATTAATTCATCAGATAAAATTTCATTAAGTGAGAAAATCCAACTAGCTACCCCGGCATTAAAACTTTCAAATAATTCATCCTGTTCAATCTGCACGCCGAGCAGTCGCTGCGCTAGATCATTGATCTCAAGATTTCTGCTTCCTGGATTGTTCAAATATGCCAGGATTTCAATATCTGAAAACAGACCAGAAAGATCTAAATTCTTGATCGGCCATTTAGCACCATGCACTATTTTCTTGATTG
This sequence comes from Candidatus Nanopelagicus sp., assembly GCA_044347205.1. Taxonomy (GTDB): domain Bacteria; phylum Actinomycetota; class Actinomycetes; order Nanopelagicales; family Nanopelagicaceae; genus Nanopelagicus. The sequence continues at coordinate 15,557 of JBIIXT010000012.1, forward strand.
CCGGATCCCTCACCCAATCCCCAATATCGCAATCGGTGGCTGCATAAACTTGCACCGAATCTGTTGCAATTGAATAAGTACTTAATTTGTCCTCAATTATTTCCAGATGTAATGCAATTGGACCAGATGCCTTGGCCACAATTTGATTGATCCCAGTAGACTTTAAACTCGTTACTTTTATTTCAACGCTCTTACTGATTACTTGCTCGGTGCTATTACTTGGGAGAACCTTTATTCTTTCTTTTAACGCTTTTATCGCTAGTTCATCAAAGATTTTGTTTGTAGCTGAAGCATCAAAGCCACCCCATACTAAATCTGAAATTTGCGTTGAGATTGAAACATCATCTAGTAAATGAGTTAATTCACGGTTTAGAAGAACAGTCTCAATACTTGCCCGCAAGGATTCACCAACCTTGCCTGGGATATCACTTGCGTGCGCGACTAGTTGTGTTAGCGAGCCGTAATCAACAATCCATTTAGTGGCAGTTTTCTCCCCGACGCCAGGAACTGATGGCAAGTTATCACTTGGATCACCGCGCAAAGCAGCAAAATCTGGGTATTGAGTTGGAGTTAATCCATATTTTTCAAATACCGTTTCAGGTGTCATTCGCGACATCTCGGTTACACCTTTTTTCGGATATAGAACTGTTGTCTGTTTATTTACTAATTGGAAAGCATCCCGGTCCCCGGTGCATATCGATACTTGAAAACCTTCCTTCTCGGCCCGCTTAGCAAGTGTTGCGATAATGTCATCAGCTTCAAAACCTTCAACTGCAAAAAACTTAATTCCAAAAGCCGTAATTAATTCATTTATATGTGAGAGCTGGGAACGAAACTCATCCGGGGTTGCAGAACGTTGCGCCTTATACTCAGGAAATCTCTCAGTTCTAAAAGTTTTTCTAGAGACATCGAAGGCGACAGCAATATGGGTCGGCTGCTCATCTTTAAGCAGATTAATTATCATTGAAGCAAAACCATAAATAGCGTTAGTTGGTTGGCCAGTAGCCGAGCGAAAATTATCGACAGGTAGGGCGTAATATGCACGATATGCCATTGAATGGCCATCGATTAAGAGCAATTTCTTCTCCTGCGATTCTAAATTGCTCATATTCAGATCCTAATTGCTAATCATCGCTATTGTCGGGATAAACTTCATGCCATGAGCGATTTCCTGAAGGTTATAAAAGAACGTGGCAGTGGTGCCTTGGATAAAAAAATGGGAATTGAAATCATCGAGGCCTCCCCTAATCGCCTAGTTGGCACAATGCCAGTGGAAGGAAATACGCAACCGATCGGCTTGCTACATGGTGGTGCAAATGTTGTACTTGCTGAATCTTTAGGCTCAATTGGTACTCAACTACACGCGGGCCCAAACAGGCGAATTGTCGGCGTAGATATAAACGCTACTCATCACAAATCAGCCACATCTGGCATCGTAACTGCGGTTGCAACTGCTGTTACTTTAGGAAAAACATTGTGCTGTTATGAGGTTGAAATAACCAATGATAAAGGTGAGCGTACTTGTAGTGCCCGAATTACCTGTTTGATTTTAGCTGAACGCTAAATTAGCCACCTAAGTAAGCTTTTGTTACCTCATCATTTGAAATTAAGTCAGCAGCTTTTCCACTCATTTTAATTGAGCCAGACTCTAAAACATAAGCGCGATCAGCCACATTTAAAGCAGCTAAAGCATTTTGCTCAACTAATAAAATTGTGGTTCCTTGCTTGTTAATTTTTTCAATAGTTTCAAAGATCATATCCACCAAAACCGGAGCGAGTCCCATTGATGGTTCATCAAGTAGTAATAACTTTGGTGAACCCATTAGTGCGCGACCAACAGCAAGCATTTGCTGCTCACCACCAGACATGGTTCCAGCCTTTTGATCAATTCGCTCACGCAACTTTGGAAATAAATCTAGTACTCGCTCACGATCTGCAGCGATGCCAGCTTTATCATTTCGCAGAAAAGCTCCTAAATCTAAATTCTCATCCACTGACATCTTTGGAAAAATTCGACGCCCTTCTGGTGATTGACAGATTCCCTTAGCAACAATGTCATGACCTTCTACGCCTTCAATTCGCTCACCATTAAAGGTAATACTTCCACTTTTTGGTTTTAATATTCCTGAGATAGCGCGAAGAGTTGTTGATTTACCTGCACCATTTGAACCAATTAAAGTAACAATCTCACCTTGATTTACCTCAAGTGAAATTCCCTTAATCGCTCTAATGTTGCCGTAGGCAACTTCTAAGTTATCAATTTTTAACATCTTATTTTCCACTCTCTGCAGATTTACCAAGGTATGCCTCAATAACTCGTTTATCAGATTTAATCTCAGCTGGTGTTCCCTCTGCGATCTTTTGGCCACGATCTAGCACTGTAATTCGCTCAGAAACTTTCATAACAACTGACATGTCATGCTCAATTAGTAAGATTCCTAAATTCTTTTCATCACGCACGCGATATACGAAGTCAACGAATACCTTTGATTCTTGTGGGTTCATACCAGCAGTTGGTTCATCTAGTAAAAGAACCTTTGGTTGAAGAGCTAGCGCGCGAGCGACTTCAAGACGACGTTGATCACCATATGAAAGATTTCGAGCAAATTTATCTGCAGTGCCACCAATTCCCACAAACTCTAGAAGCTCACGAGCAGTTTTCTTTGACTCTGCTTCTTCTGCACGTTGTTTGCGAGTTCCTAGGATCGTGCTTAGCACGCCAGATTTTAAATGAGAGTGCATAGCAACCATGACATTTTCTTCAGCGGTCATTAATCCAAATAATCTAATATTTTGGAAGGTTCGCGCTACTCCAGCTTGTGCGATCTTATGAGGTGGTTTTGCAGTGATATCTTTGCCATCAAATGTAACTGTGCCACTAGTTGGCTTGTAAAGACCGGTCAGTACATTAAAGAATGTAGTTTTACCAGCACCATTGGGACCGATTAAAGAGATAACTCCACCTGCAGGAATATCAAATGAAACATCATCAACGGCAACTAAGCCACCAAATTTAACTGAGATGTTGTCGGCATTTAACGCGCTTGGCTTACTCATACATGCTTTCCAGTATTAGAGGTTTCATCATCAGTCTCATGTAGCAATTCTTTTAACCGAGATTCTGGCAACATACCCTCGCGCTTATAAAGCATCATAAATATCAAGATTCCGCCGAATAGGAGGAAGTTATATGAAGGGAAATTAATCTTGGTGCCAAGAAGTGAGTTAACGGTGTCACCAATTGCTGGCAGGCCAGTTGCATTGACCCAAGCAATAGTTAGCGCGCCAACAATAACTCCCCACACATTTCCCATACCGCCAAGAACTACCATCGCCAGCAGGATAATTGAGATTGAAAAGCTAAAGCGATCAGCAAATACGCCATTTACGTGGGTAGCAAAAGCTACGCCACCAACTCCGCCTGAGACTGCGCCAATTGCATATGCAGCTAACTTAGAGCGCATTAATGGAACACCCATCATGCTGGCAGCTAATTCATCTTCGCGAATTGCAAGCCATGCTCGGCCCAAGCGACCACTTCTGATTCGAAGTGAAATAAAGACCATTAACGCAGTAAGTGAGACAAATATTAAGTATTTCCAGTCAAGATCAAATGGTCCCAAAGTTTTTCCGAATAAACCAACATTATCAACTGGTGCAATACCTTTAGATCCATTTGTTAAGTTAAAGCCACCGATGTTCTCACCGTTGTAGAAGATCTGCGGAATGATTTCACCGAAACCTAAGGTAACAAGTGCTAGATAATCACTCTTAAGACGCAATGTAGGTGCACCAATAATCACACCAAATACGGCAGCAACTAACCCGCCAATAATTAAAACACCCCAGAAGGAGATGTGAATACCTCTTTGCTCAGCTGGGGCAGTAGATCCGATGTGAATACTTACCTGTTGGAAGAAATCTGACATTAACCAACCAGCAACGTATCCACCGATTGCCCAGAAAGCGACGAAACCTAAATCAAGTAAGCCGGCGTAGCCAACAACAATATTTAAGCCAAGTGCACAAATCACCCAAACTAACGCCTCATTTACAGTAGTTGCAGGCATCCATTTCTGGAAAATACTAGCTACCTCATAAGGAAGAATATCTATTACAAATGAGTAAAAAACCCAGATGCTAATTGCTGCGATTGAAAACCCACGAATCCATTTTGCCTGATCAAAGCCAGTTACAGCTTTCTTAGCGGCTTTACCTTTTCTGATTCGAGGCAAAGTTAATTTTAAACCTTTAGCCATCTTCTTTATACCTTCTCAACCATAGGTTTACCAAGCAAGCCTGTTGGCCTAAAGGTCATTAACAAAATTAAGATTGAGAAAACAACTGTTTGCGACCATTGCTGACCTAGTCCAATTGGAAGACCATCATTTAACCCCTGGACCAAACCAATTAATATCGCACCAAGCACGGCTCCGGAGAGGTTTCCAATGCCGCCCAGTACCGCAGATGTGAAAGCAATTAACCCTAGTTGGTAGCCCAGGTTGTAGTTGGTAAGTTCTCGAGTTTGTTGAAATAACAAACCAGCAGCGCCAGCTAGGGCGCCACCTAGTGCGAAAGTAAAAGCTATTGTCTTATTTACATTGATACCCATTAGTCGCGCAGCATCTGCATCTTGGGCGGTTGCGCGCATAGCTTTACCGCGACGTGTTTTTGTCACGATATATGTCATTAAGGCAAGAATTGGAATTGTTACGGCGAAGGAGAAAATTGTTGTGTACGCAATATGCACGCCAGAAATAATAAACTCACCATCTGGCAGTACTGAGTTCCAGGATTTAGGACCTGATCCATTCCATCGAATTCCAATGAATTGAAGAATAAAGGAGACTCCAACTGCAGTAATCAATGGTGCAAGCTTTGGAGCTCTGCGTAATCTTCGATAGGCAAATCTTTCGATCGCCACATTGATCGTGGCACAAAAACCCATCACGGCAATCAAACAAGCAAAGAAGACTACATAACCCACAGTTGATGGCGACTCTTGGCCAAACCAAACTGCAATGAAGGTTGCCGCAAACAGGCCACCTATCATAAAGAGGTCTCCGTGGGCGAAGTTAATCAATTCGATAATTCCATAAACGAGGGTGTAACCCAGCGCAATTAATGCATAAAGCACACCATTGCTAATACCAATCACTGATGATTGAAAAAATTGTGAAGGAGATTTAACTAGGTTAACTCCTAGCCAGATAGAGACAAGCAGGATGATAAAGGTGGCAGCAGATCTTTCAAATATAACTCTTGAAGAAAATCGCGCACTTGCCATTTAATCAAACCCCTCTCCCACTTGAAAAGCTTTGCCAGATTAGGTAGATCTTATGTGAAACGGGGGCGTTTTAACACGCCCCCGCAACACTATTTAACTCTCAGTTTTATCTAAGAATTAATTGATTATTGAACAGTCCAAGCCTTCAAAGTAGTTTCTTTGTTGTCTTTAACTATTTCAATTGTGATATCGATAGCTGATGTATCTCCAGATGCTGGATCAATCGCTAAATCTTTACCAAGTACTGACTCATCAGCTGAAATTGTGATTCCAGAACCGGTGAATACAGCGTCACGAACACCCTTACGAGTTCCGTCTGATGCAGCAATTGCCTTCAAGATAACTTGAACAGCAGCTACTCCGTAGATTGGGTATGAACCAACTGGATCAGAACCGTACTTCGCCTTGTAATCTGCAACAAACTTTGCGCCAGCACCATTTGGGTTGTTAGCGATCAAAAGATCTGTTGAAAGACCTGCGAATGTAAGGTAAGCACCTTGTGCTTGAGGTAGCTCGTTAAACTCTGGGTAACCTGTGAATCCATCTGGACCCATCAACTTAACCTTAGTGTTATCGCCAAGGATCTTTACTTTGTCCTTAGTCAATGCTCCACCGTTGTTGTCGTAGATTCCTGCAAAGTAAACCATCTCTGGATTAAGTGCTTTGATCTTTGTGAACAATGCAGAGTAATCAGTTTGCTTCTTATCCCAGCCCTCACCGTATTCAC
>JBIIXT010000055.1:0-6152 GCA_044347205.1 Candidatus Nanopelagicus sp.
GCGCATCTGACCAACCAGTTTTCTCATCCCATTCAGCAATGACCATGTGATCGGTGTAGTACTTACCAAAGCCAGGTGATTTAACCCGCTCATCGCGTAGCTCATCTTTAACCAGATTACTGGATTTATTTATGTTTATCTTCATGCGACTGCCTTTGCTAATGCATCACCGATATCTGTTGTAGAACGCTTCTTATCACCACGAGCAAGAAGATCTGCTGCAACTGCTGCCTCAACATCTGCTGCCGCTTTTGTCTCACCTAAGTGATTTAACATCATAGCAATAGATAAAACTGTTGCGGTTGGATCAGCTAGATTCTTTCCGGCAATATCAGGTGCGCTGCCATGAACTGGTTCAAACATCGAAGGAAAGGCGCCGGTTGGATTTATGTTCCCACTTGCGGCCAAACCGATACCACCGCAGATAGCTGCTGCAATATCAGTAATGATGTCACCAAATAAGTTATCGGTTACTACAACATCAAAGCGCTCTGGGTTTGTTACAAAAAACATAGAGGCGGCGTCAACATGCAAGTAATCAGTTGTAATCTCTGGAAACTCTTTAGCAATCTCATTAAATACCCGAGTCCAAAGCCCGCCAGCGCGGGTTAATACATTGTTCTTGTGAACCAAAGTTAATTTCTTACGCGGGCGCAATTGTGCGCGATTAAAGGCATCTCGGATTACTCGCTCAACACCTTTGTAGGTATTAATTGATTCCTCTATTGCCAGCTCTGTCTTAGTTCCCTCATCCTTAATTGAACCTGCGCCAACATAAAGACCTTCGGTGCCTTCACGCACCACAATAAAATCAATACCTTTGTTATTTGTGATCGGTGATGTAACACCTGGAAATAACTTTGCTGGTCGCAAATTGATGTAATGCTCAAAGGCAAAGCGAAGCTTTAATAATAAGCCGCGCTCTAAAACTCCACTTGGAACCGTTGGGTCTCCCACTGCGCCTAACAAAATAACATCTGCCTTTGCTAGCTCTGCCATTACTGAATCAGGAAGTGTCTCACCTGTCTTATGCCAGTACTTAGCACCTAACTCATAAGGTGTTTTATTAAAGGTTAGGTCATATTTTTTAGAAACAGCATCTAAAACTTTTAGACCTTCGTTAACCACCTCTGGGCCAATGCCATCTCCAGCAATTACCGCTAAGTTAAATGATTTCACTCAGTCACCAGATTTACATATCGCACCATCGCAGCGCCAGTTTCCTTGGCGATGACATCTAGTAATTCATTTGGGATTAGTGAATCAACCGTTAATGCCATCAGCGCTTGGCCACCAATATCAGTGCGCGCTACCTGCATGTCAGCGATATTAATCTTTAATTTTCCAAGTGAGTTTCCAACTACGCCAACTACGCCAGGAACATCTTGGTAGCGCAGGAATAACAAATTATTAGTTGGCTTGAGATCTAGATCTAACTTATCAATTGCCACAATCTTTTCGATTTGGCGAATTCCCATAAGTGTTCCACTAACTAGAACTGCTGTGCCATCAGCACAAGCTGCGCGAACTGATACTAAGTTTCGATGATCTGGTGAATCTGGATCAGTTGATACCGCTGATGTTAAGCCGCGCTCTGTCGCTAAATTTGGCGCATTTACATATGTAACATCCTCTGCGCCCATTGCAATTAATGCACCCTTTAACGCACTGGAAGATAAAACTGAAACATCAAGGGCTGCGATCTCACCACGGACTTCAACATCAATTGAAGCTAGTTGATCACCGGCAAGTGCGGTTGCAACCTGTGCTAATTTTTCAACAAGTGGTAGCGCAGGACGAACTGCCTGATCAATTGCGCCACCTTTAACATTTACCGCATCTGGTACTAACTCACCAGATAAAGCCTTACGAACAGATACTGCAACTGCAATACCCGCACGCTCTTGGGCCTCATCAGTTGATGCACCAAGGTGTGGTGTTGCAACTACATTATCTAATTCAAACAATGGTGAATCTGTGCAAGGCTCAGTTGCAAATACATCAAGGCCGGCGCCGCCAACTCTGCCCTCTTTGAGTGCTTCATAAAGGGCTGCTTCATCTAATACGCCACCACGTGCTGCATTAATAATGCGAACCGTTGGTTTTACTTTCTTTAAAGCCTCTGTGCCAATTAAATTTGCTGTCTCTTTTGTCTTTGGCAGGTGAATAGTGATGAAATCTGAGATCTTAAGTAGCTCATCTAATTCAACTAATCGCACATTTAACTGCGCAGCCCGTGCTGGTTGCAGGTATGGGTCATATGCAACTACATCCATACCAAAGGCTTGCATGCGAGCTGCAACTAATTGACCAATTCGGCCAAAGCCAACAATTCCTAATGTTTTCTCAAATAACTCAGCGCCGGTGTATTTAGAACGTGCCCATTTACCATTTCGAAGCGCGGCATGAGCGGGAGAGATAAATCTGGCAGAGGCTAGTAATAATCCGATTGCAAGTTCAGCGGCTGAGACAATATTTGAAGTTGGTGCATTAACCACCATTACACCAGCTGCAGTTGCTGCTGGAATTTCAACATTATCTAAACCAACTCCAGCACGTGCAATTACCTTTAAACCCTTTGCTGCTGCAATTGCTTCAGCATCCATCTTGGTAGCAGAGCGAATTAATACAGCATCAACTCCCTTGCCAAGCGCGGCTAATAACTCGGCGCGATCTGCGCCATTGCAATTGCGCACCTCAAAGTCAGGCCCCAACGCTTCAAGGGTTGCTGGGCTTAACTCTTCGGCAATTAAAACAACGGGTTTGTTAGCCACGCGCTGCGTTACCCTCTTTGTAATCATCCTTGTTACCAGATTTAACCCAAGACATCATCTTGCGCAGATTACGACCAACCTCTTCAATTGGATGAGCCTCACCCTTTGCACGAAGTGATTTAAACTCTGGCGCGCCAGCATCTTGATCATCAATAAAGCGCTTAGCAAAAGCTCCAGATTGAATATCTGCTAATACCTTCTTCATGTTCTCTTTAACATTTGGATCAATTACGCGTGGTCCAGATACATAATCGCCATACTCTGCAGTGTCAGATACTGACCAGCGTTGCTTAGCAATTCCGCCTTCATACATCAGATCAACAATTAATTTAAGTTCATGTAGACACTCAAAGTAAGCCACCTCTGGTTGGTAGCCAGCTTCAATTAAAGTTTCATAACCATACATAACTAATTGAGATGCACCGCCACAAAGAACTGATTGCTCACCAAATAGATCAGTTTCAGTCTCTTCCGTAAAGGTTGTAAGGATTCCGCCGGCGCGAAGTCCACCGATTGCTTTGGCGTAGGAAAGTGTTAATGGCCAAGCATTTCCAGTTGCATCTTGCTCAACTGCAACAATTACTGGAACACCGCGGCCTGCTGAGTACTCACGTCGTACTAAATGTCCTGGACCCTTTGGTGCGACCATACAAACATCTACATTTGCTGGTGGCTTGATGTAACCAAAGCGGATGTTAAATCCGTGGCCAAAAAATAGCGCTGCACCTGCCTTCATATTTGGGGCGATTGAATCATTATAAATATGGCGTTGCTTGTGATCAGGAGCTAACAACATAATTACATCTGCATTTTTAACTGCATCGGCAACGGATGCAACCTTTAAACCTTCTGCCTCGGCCTTTGCGCGAGACTTTGAACCTTCAGCTAATCCAACTGTTACATCAACACCACTATCGCGAAGTGATAAAGCGTGGGCATGACCTTGTGAACCGTAGCCAACTACCGCAACTTTTTTGGATTGGATAATTGATAGATCTGCATCTTCATCGTGATACATCGTTGCCATTTAACTGCTCCTTATATGGGTAGGTTGATTAGTTCTGGTAATCAGCTGTTTTGTTATCGGGACTTGATTCATTCGCAGTGCCCATCGTAGTTAGTGTGCGATCAGCCAAAGTGCTGGCTCCTCGCTCAAGTGCTACTAACCCAGATTGAACTAGCTCACGAATTCCATGTGGTTTAAGAGCGGTAAGTAACTCTTCAATTTTTACCTTATCCCCTACAACCTCAAGTGAGAGGCTCTCATCATTTTCATCGGCGATGATCGCACCAAATTTAGCTGCAACTCCTTTAGTAATTGGATTTGCTGGCACCTTAACAAGTAGTAACTCACGTTGCAGTGAATCACTTGTTTTCATCTCAGAGATACCGATGACATTTACTAACTTAAATAACTGAGCACTAACTTGATCTAGGGCGTGGCCTTCAAGGTTTAAAACAATAGTCATGCGGGAAACCTTTGAATTCTCAGTTGGTCCAACTGCAAGTGAATCAATGTTGTAACCACGACGAGAAAACAGTGATGCCACGCGGGCTAGAACACCCGGTGAGTTTTCTACAAGAACTGCAAGTGTGTGAAGTGCCATTACAACTCCTGTGAATCCCAGACAGGTGCCATTGAGCGCACAGTTGTTATGTCATCGTTTGAGCTACCTGCTGCCACCATTGGCCAAACCATGGCATCGCGATAAACGCTGAAATCAACAACTACTGGTTGATCATTAATTGCCATCGCTTGTTCAATAGTTTTATCAACATCTTCTGGGCGCTCACAACGAAGTCCAACACAACCCATTGCCTCTGCCAACATTTTAAAATCAGGTACTCGCTTAGATTCAAGACTGGTGTTTGAGTACCGTGAGTTATAAAACAAAGTCTGCCACTGGCGAACCATGCCGAGTGATTCATTATTAATAATCGCAACCTTGATTGGAATATTATTTAGCGCACAGGTCACTAACTCTTGATTAGTCATTTGAAAACAGCCATCGCCATCAATTGCCCAAACAGTTGTATCTGGTGCACCTACCTTGGCGCCCATCGCAGCTGGAACTGCATAGCCCATCGTTCCAAGACCGCCAGAGTTAAGCCAGGTTCTTGGTTTTTCATAACCAATAAATTGTGATGCCCACATCTGGTGTTGACCAACACCTGATGTAAAGATTGTGTCTGGCCCAGAAATCTTGCCGATGCGCTCAATTACATACTGCGGTGAAACTGAACCATCAGATGGTTTGTCGTATCCAAGTGGATACTTACTGCGCCAGCCATAAACTTCATTTTGCCAAGGAGTTAAATCTGGTTGGTTTTTACTTAAGGCAGCTTTAACCGCTGGATTTAATTTAATCAAGATATTTTTTAGATCACCAATGATGGCCACATCAGCGTGACGATTCTTACCAATTTCAGCTGGATCAATATCGGCGTGAATAACCTTGGCATTAGGTGCAAAAGTAGAAAGTTTTCCGGTTACTCGATCATCAAATCTGGCACCTAAGGTAATTAACAAATCAGCTTTTTGTAATGCCGTCACAGCAGCAACTGTGCCATGCATGCCTGGCATACCAAGATGTTGTGGGTGTGAATCTGGGAAGGCACCACGCGCCATCAAAGTTGTAACAACTGGTACACCGCTTATCTCAGCAAGTATTAACAACTCTTTAGCGGCATTTGCCTTGATGATTCCGCCGCCAACATATAGAACTGGTTTTTTAGATTGCGCGATTAACGCAGCAGCATCTGTAATGTCTTGTGATTTTGGCTCTGTCACTGGGTTATAGCCAGCTAAGGAAACCTGTTTTGGATAATCAAAGGTTGTCATTTTTTGCAATGCATCTTTGGCAATATCAACTAGAACAGTGCCAGGCCTGCCGGTGCTTGCAATATGAAATGCCTCTGCAATTGCACGTGGAATATCATCTGGATCGGTAATTAAATAATTATGTTTTGTAAATGGCATTGTGATGCCGCGAATATCTGCCTCTTGAAATGCATCTGTACCAATTGCAGGTCCTGGCACTTGGCCAGTAATTGCAACAACTGGAACTGAATCCATTTGTGCATCAGCAAGTGGGGTAACTAAATTTGTGGCACCAGGGCCTGATGTTGCAATACAAACACCAACGCGACCAGTTGCTTGGGCGTATCCAGTTGCAGCATGTCCTGCACCTTGTTCATGTCGAACCAAAATATGGCGGATCTTTGAATCATAAATTGGATCATAGGCTGGCAGAATTGCACCGCCTGGAATTCCAAACATGACATCAACGCCAGCTGCTTCTAGTGAATTAACTAGAGACTGTGCGCCGCTCACTTTTGACATTTCTACCTCTCCTAAAACAAAACCCCTCAGTGTTA
>JBIIXT010000056.1:0-5999 GCA_044347205.1 Candidatus Nanopelagicus sp.
TTGAATTATGGCTGCTTGATCAGAGATTAGCGCCTTCTGATTTTGCACAACCTGTGGCAATGTATATAAAACCCCAGCCGGTGGCTTTAGGCGCATATCTTCAAACATTGCAAGAAGTAATGGACCAGGCAAGTGAAAGACTTCACCGGGATCTAAATTTGGCGTCATTACCGCATCAAGTTGGGAATCTTTAAAGGTGGCCTCATCTAAGTGGCTGACTGATGATCCGATTTCATACACGGGTGGTGTGTAAAGTTTTGGCTTAACATTATTATTTGCTCGAATTCCATTTTCACCAGACCAAACAAGAGATGTAGTAAGAGCGCGACCAGTCTCAAGTGAAGGCGATGGCATATCGGCAAGCCTGCGACCATCGGGTAACTGGGCGTAGGCATCAAATGGAGTTGGCATTTCAATTCGCGCTGCACCGCTAAATTCATCGTAATAACTACCGCTAATAAAACCTAAGCCATGTCCCATCTCATGCATGATCACCGATTGCAGATCATAAGAATCTTTTGGACAGTTACCATCAGTACCTAGATACCAACGCGCTGTTGATGTAATAGTTATTTCTAACTCTGGTTTGTTTTTATCTAGATCTCGCCCAGCGATTGAGTTTGCTAAAGCTGATGCGTAGTAAAGAGTTCGATCTGGTGCTTCTGGAAAGACAAAGTTACTAACAGAGCTAGCGGATGCAAGCACTCCATAATTGGCTGAACGAGCCCAGGTAATATTTACATTCACATCTACCTTTGATGAAAAGTTCTCAGACCATGTATCAATTGCGGCTTGGATGGCGGGCTTGGCCTCCACAGGCACAGTATTAAAATCAACTACAAAATTAGATTTCTTTTCAATATTTACAGATGGCGTGCGGGGTTTTTGTTTTATTGAAGTTGGACCATCTCCAGCATAGGTATAACCCCAAGGTGCTGGCACGGATATAACGCCAAGTGCGGAGGCGAGTGGAGCAGGGGAACCCAGTAAAGAGAGCAGTAAGCCAAAAGTTAGGAGTATCGACTTTCTGCGCATAGCGGCAAGATTAACAGTCTGCGATGATTGGCTCATGCCAGATGAGAAGTTATCAGCAAGAATTCAGGAAAATTATCTTCGCGCTCGCCGAGAGCAACCAAAATCGGCAATTGCAAACACAAAAGCTCCAGAGCCAACACTTGATGAAGCCCGTGCAGATTTAGCAAAAGCAATTGGCAAACTAGCTGATCAATTTTTAGCAAAACGTTATGGTCCACTAATTGGCACTATTGCTGAAACAACTACAAATGCCACCCTTCAACAATTTGAAAGTAATTTAACTAGAGCAAAGGGTGACATCTCTTTGGTTGTTCAAGAGTTTAGTGATCGGATATTTTCAACTGGCAAACTGCGCCGCGAATGAAAACGGTAACAATATATAGCCGCACTGGGTGCCATTTATGTGCGGTAGCAATTAATCAGATCGAATCTGTTAAATCAAAGATCACTTTTGATTTAGAGATTAAATTAATCGATGATAATCCTGAATTAGAAAAAGCTTATGGCGAGCAAGTGCCAGTAATTTTAATTGATCAACAGCCTCATGATTATTGGCGAGTAGATATAGATAGATTTACTAAAGCAATTAAAAATTAATTTTTATTTAAAACTTCATCTGCATCAATAATGCGGTATGCATAACCTTGTTCAGCTAAGAAGCGCTGGCGATTTTGAGCAAAATCTTGATCAATCGTGTCACGTGCAACTAGGGAGTAAAAGCGGGCGCCGCGGCCATCAGCTTTAGGACGAAGGATCCGGCCTAATCGCTGTGCTTCCTCTTGTCTTGATCCAAAGGTGCCGGAAACTTGAATTGCAATAGATGCCTCTGGCAGATCAATTGAAAAGTTAGCGACTTTAGATACAACTAAACACTTTATTTCACCACTTCTAAACTTTGCAAATAAAATCTCTCGCTCTTTAATTGGTGTTGCACCTTTAATTACTGGAACACCTAATGCGGCGCTAAGTTCATCTAATTGTTCAAGGTACTGCCCAATTACTAGTACTTGATCATCAGCATGTTGTTTGGCAAGTGCAATTGCAACCGCTTTTTTTGTTTGGGTAGTAGCGCAAAACTTATAGCGATCCTCTTGTTCGGCGGTGGCATAATTTAAGCGCTCCGCATCAGTTAGAGTTACTCGAACCTCAACACAGTCAGCAGGTGCGATATAGCCCTGTGCTTCAATCTCTTTCCATGGAACATCAAATCTTTTTGGCCCGATAAGTGAAAATACTTCACCCTCCATGCCATCTTCGCGCACTAATGTGGCAGTTAAACCAAGTCTGCGCCTTGATTGAATATCAGCGGTAAATCTAAAGATTGGCGCAGGCAATAGATGCACCTCATCATAAATAATTAATCCCCAGTCAATTGCATCAAAGAGATCAAGGTGGGCATAGACGCCCTGCTTCTTAGTTGTCATCACTTGGTAGGTGGCAATTGTTACTGGTCTAATCTCTTTCTTTGAACCGCTGTATTCACCAATATCATCTGCATTTAAATCAGTTCTACGTAGCAACTCTTCTCGCCACTGCCTGGCAGCAACTGTGTTGGTAACTAAAATCAAAGTGGTTGCTTTGGCGTGAGCCATTGCAGCAGCTCCAACAATTGTTTTTCCAGCACCACATGGAAGTACAACGACACCAGAACCGCCATGCCAAAAACCTTCAGCAGCTAACTCTTGGTATCTGCGAATTTGCCAACCTTCTTGGCGCAATGCAATCTCATGATGCTCACCATCAACGTAACCAGCAAAATCCTCCGCCGGCCAACCTAATTTAAGTAGTGCTTGCTTTAGAAAACCACGTTGTCCAGGGTGAACAACAATTGTTTCTGGATCTAATTGCAAACCTAACATCGGTGCTACTTTTTTACCGCGAGTTACCTCTTTTAAAACAGCTGGATCATTAGAAACTAAAATCAAACCATGAACTGGGTGGGCTTCAAGTCTTAATCTGCCATAGCGAGACATAGTCTCTGCGATATCAACTAATAATGAGTGCGGAACTGCGAACCTAGAGTATTTAAGAAGTACATCAATTACTTGCTCAGCATCATGGCCAGCAGCCCGTGCATTCCATAAGCCAAGTGGTGTTAATCGATATGTATGAATATGTTCTGGTGACTTTTCTAATTCAGCAAATGCGGCAATCGCCCGGCGACACTCATCAGAGAGCAGATGATCAATATCTAATAGAAGTGTCTTATCACTTTGAACAATTAGTGGGCCATCACTCATTTCAAGAGCTCGATAATAAACTCTGTTGTTAATTTAATTCTTGGCTCAACTGTTGAAATTACTAAAGATTCATTTGGTGCGTGGGCGCCAACACCAACTGCGCCCAATCCATCTAATACTTTTGCGCCAACTGCTGCGGCAAGATTTCCATCACTGGCACCACCAACACTTGCCTGACCAATTTGTGGCATTCCAATTCGCTTAGCAACCATCTCTAGTTTTTCATATAACTCTTTAGTACTAGAAACTTCAAGTGGTGGCCGATTAATTCCGCCAGCTACATTAACTTTTGCAACATCACTTTTTAAAGATTTAATAGCTGCATCAACTCGGTTTAGTTCAGCCATCGTGAATGATCTAATATCAATATCTAATTTGGCTTGTGCTGGGACTGTATTAGTAGTGGTGCCTGATTGCATAAGCGTTGGAACCACAGTTGTTCCAAGATCAGGATTTGCAAAGGTAATAATTTGTAAAACTAATTTTGCTAACTCGGTAGTGGCATTAATTCCTTTTTCTGGTTCTAGCCCAGCATGTGCTGCCTTACCAGTAACAGTAATCTGATACATCGATGTGCCCTTGCGGCCAGTTTTAACCTTGCCATCAATTGCAGATTCAAAGACCAAAACTGCATCGGCGCCTTTTGCTAACTTTTCAATTAATGCTTTTGAGGTCGCACTTCCAGTTTCTTCATCAGTTGTAGCAACTAGCGCCACCTTATCTGCAGCACTTGCCACATCTTTTAATGCATAGAGTGCTTGAATAAATCCGGCTTTCATATCAAAGACACCTGGGCCTTTAGCGATATCGCCATCGATCTGCCAAGTTGGATTAAATGAGTCGTGTGGCCAAACTGTGTCTAGATGACAAAGTAAAACAATCTTTGGATTTTCAGCGCCCCACCAAAAAACTGGGCGATTATTTTCAGTAATTTTTTTAGCTGGTATTGAAAGAACATCTGCTGAAATCTCTACTGCCAGATCCACAACTTTGATGCAGGCTGCTAAATCTTCAGTAGGTGATTGGCATTGCACTAAGCGCTGTATATCTTTAATCGCAGATGCGCTCATGGGTTAATTCTGCCTTATATTCATAATTGGTGCTTACTCCGCTGGCGCTGGCGCTACGCCGTTGATTCGGGGAATTCTAAATTGGGTTAACTCACCAGTTACGTGATCTCGAGCGGTTAGTGTGCCAAGTGATACTGAAATCGGATGAATAATTCGATTTACTACCCCACCATTTGTATCTGCGTAAGAGATCATTAAAGAACTCTGTTCCTCAATATATTGATTAATTACAGCCATCGTTTCATTGGCAGTTGTTCCAGGAACAATTGGTGTAACTTTTTTAGATCTATCGCCAGCTTTTACCGTCTTGACCGCGGATAAAACAATGGACTCTTTAGGGACAGTGAAATCACTAATTATCCTTGGTGGCTTTGGCCTTGATTTAGCTCTTCGCAGATTTGGTTGTGAGAGTAAAACACCGCCAGCATTTTCGGCTGCTGGTAAATATCCAAACTCACGGAGTTCTCCAATAATTTCATTTAGTTCAAACTCAGAGATTAAAACAGTTGGCGCAATCTTTCGAAATCTTAAATGTTCACATTTCTTATCATGAAGTATCTGCGAAACAATAGATTCATCCTCACAGCGAATGTATGAGTGCGCTTGTCCTACTCGTAATCTGCCATGTCGCTTTGCAATGTCAGCGATTAGATAATCAAGGGGTTGTGGCATCGGAGTTTTAGAAATTTTGCTTAAGAAACTTTTAATTTGATCACCGGTCTTGCCATGATCTAAGCCGCGCCGAATTGATGCCTCACTAAAGCGATAAACGGTAGCGCCACCACGACTTTCGATATCGGCAAGTGTTCCCATCTCAGCCGCTAACTCTGCAGTCAGCGGGCCTGGCGCAACGGCGCTGTTATCTGCTTGAATCAAAATATGATCAACTGGTTTTGGAAGAGCGGCCTCAATTCCTAATTCATCTGCGATGGTAATTAAATTTTTACCGTAGGTAGAAAGTGCGCCTTGACCAGTTATACCTAACCACTCGGCTTCGCGAATATTCCACTCAATAAAATCATTATTTGCTCGTTGTGGATTTAACCATTTAACAATTGATTGCAGTGATGTGATCTCAGGTGCCACAGCCTGATTATCAAGGAGTACTTTTAAGGTGCTCTGTTTAATTAAACCAACACCGGCACGATCTAACTCTGGTCCAAGTGGTGCAATATTTTTATCAGATGCTTTTCCAATTAAGCCAGCAACTCTTGAACTTTCAAGCCAAAGTACAGTTAAGGAGTACCAACGCTCCTCTGGATCTTTAGTTAGCCATAAATCAAAGGCAGATGTTGGCAGGATCTGATCATCTGGATCAATTACTAATAAACCACCTAAGTAACAAAGCTCAGCGACAAATCCAGCACAAGCTTCATCAACACCAATGTGTTCCGCAATTCGCTTTAGGTCGCGCACGCCAATTCCACCAGTTCGAAGCGCAGTAGGTGGCTCATCAGAGAGATTGTGCAGTAGCTCTTCACACCAGCGCAGAATGGTTGAAATATTGGCAATGGCTGCCAGATCAATCTGTTTTTGCGCAACTTTTTTGCCGATCAAATCTGGTGCTTTCATACATAACTCTTGATGCACTTTGCCGCCACGTAATTTGATACCAAACTCTCTTGGCAAGGCCACAGTGTGTGAATCCATTGGA
>JBIIXT010000057.1:0-5909 GCA_044347205.1 Candidatus Nanopelagicus sp.
GCGGCTGCTCTACCACTGAGCTAGAGAGGCGTGTACTGCAACTTGCGAGGCGTAATTATGCCATGAATAAATTGCACTTGATCACGCATATTTAGCGGTGAAAATCTAGTAAGTTGCCGATATGCGCCTTGGGGTTTTAGATGTTGGATCAAATACTGTTCATTTGCAGGTTGTAGATACACACCCAGGGGCAAGGCCAAATCCTACTTTTAATTATAAGGAAGAGCTACGCCTAACGCAGTATTTAGGTGAAGATCATCGAATCTCTGAAGAGGGCATTACAAAGTTAAGAGATTGTATAAAAAATGCAATAGCGCAATCGCTAGTCGCAAAAACACAAGAACTTCTTCCATTTGCTACCTCTGCTTTACGTGATGCCCATAATGGTGAGGAGATTATTAAAAATATTAATAAGGATTTTCAAATAGATTTGCAGGTACTAAGCGGTGAAGAGGAAGCGAAGTTAACATTCCTAGCCGCACGTCGCTGGTTTGGTTGGTCAAGTGGTCGCTTACTAGTTGTTGATATTGGTGGAGGCTCACTTGAAATGGCAGTTGGCACTGATGAATCCCCAGAGATTGCCGTTTCACTTCCACTAGGCGCAGCGCGATTAACTAAAGATTTCTTAAAAGGTGATCCATACTCTGAAAAAAGTGTAAGGAACTTGCGAGATCATGTAGAAAATTCATTAGAACAAATTTTGCCAACAATGGTTAAACATCAAGAATCTGATCGCGCAATTGCAACCAGTAAAACACTTAGAACTCTCGCAAGATTATGTGGTGACTGGTTTGATGGCACCGGAAATAATATTTCAATTGATGCAATCCGAAAGATCTCTAATAAATTAGCTGATATGGATACATCAGCCAGAGCTAAGTTGCCTGGAGTTTCTGAAAACCGAGCATCTCAAATTGTTGCTGGAGCATTTGTTGCCGAGAGTGTTATGCGGAATTTAGATTTGAAAAACCTTGAGGTTTGCCCCTGGGCGCTACGTGAGGGAGTAGTGCTTAAGTGGATGGATTGGATGGAAGCTTAATTAATTGGTGAATTAATTCGATCAATTTGTAGAACCTCTTTACCCACTCGATGCAGAATCCAAGCATCGGCTGGCTGCAGCTTCTCTTCATCGGGAGTTAACTCATTTTTCTTGCTTACCTTTGCTAATAATTTAGGCAAAATCGGATTATGACTGCAAATCAATACGCTCTCATTTGATTTGATCAACTCCTTTGCATAATCAAAAGCTCGCTCTTTATCTTTTTTAAATGAGCTCTCACTTAATTTTCCGCTCACTTCAACTTTTAATTGCAGTGCAGAAGCTATCGGAGTTACCGTGTCATAACAGCGAATCGCATCTGAGGTATGGATCTGCTTTAAATTAAAAATCTTATAAATGCCTGGCAATTTTGCTGCTTGATTTTGACCAAGTACATCTAGCGGTCGGTCATCATCATCGCCAGGCCACTCACTGCGTGCCAAGGCCTTTGCATGACGTAGCAAAATTAATGGTTGTGTGTCATAGAAAGATTTTACAAACCTACCAAGAATCTCTTTGTCTGTCTCTGAAGTTAATTTATCTACTGCTTTATTAAGTGCAAGCCAATCTAATTTATCTACCTCACTATTTGGAATAAAAAGATTCTCTTCTCCAATTGATTTAGCTGCCCAATAACTGACTCGCTTTAAACCTAATGGAGAAAAATATTCAACATCGCCTAAGAATGGTCCGAACTGGGTTGTTAAATTAGTTTCTTCAAAGACTTCACGGTATGCACAGGTAATTAATGATTCACCTGGTTCAATCTTTCCTTTAGGTAAACTGTAATCATCATATTTTGGTCGATGAATAACCGCTATTTCAGCTACACCCTTTGAACTCTTTCGCCAAACAACTGCACCGGCAGCCACAATTACTGAACTCATTGGCTAATCCGATACTTATTAATTAGTAATTGGTGAACACTTTCAATTGCGCTGCCGTCGGGAAGTTTTGCAATATTTTGCCACTTTCCAGTTAGCAGCATCTGCCAGTTTGCAATCTCATCACTTAGATACTCATCTAATAACTCAATTAGTGAGGCTTTGTGCTCTGGCTCAGCGATGCGAACTAAGCTTTCAACTCTTCGACTTAGATTTCGATCCATTAGGTCTGCTGATCCAATGTAAATCTCATCATCGCCACCATTGATAAAATGAAAAATTCTAGAATGCTCTAAAAATCTACCGAGAAGTGAGCGAATTCTTATGTTCTCTGAGACTCCTGGAATTCCTGCACGAACAGCACAGATTCCTCTTACGATTAAATCTATTTTTACGCCAGATTGTGAGGCACGATAAAGTGCTTCTACAAACTCTTCATCCAAAATTGAGTTTAGTTTAAATCTAATACCAGCTGGCTTGCCTGCTACCTGGTTTGCAATTTCTTGTTCAATTCGTTCAAGCAGTCCAGATCTAACTGTGCGGGGGGCAACTAATAATCGTTTGTATTCAGATAACGGTGCAAAGCCAGATAATTGGTTAAATAATTTATTTAAATCCTCCCCTAAATCAAAGTCACTACTTAATAATCCTAAATCTTCATACATTCTGGCAGTCTTAGGATTGTAGTTTCCGGTACCAACATGGCAGTAGCGGCGCAATACTCCCGCTTCCTCACGCACTACTAGCGATAGCTTGGCATGTGTTTTAAAGCCAACTAAGCCGTAAACCACATGAACTCCAACATCTTCTAACTTTCTCGCCCAACGAACATTTGCTTGTTCATCAAATCGCGCCCTAATCTCAATTACCGCAAGAACTTGTTTGCCAGCCTCGGCCGCCTCAATTAATGCACTAACGATTGGTGAGTCACCAGATGTTCTATATAAAGTTTGTTTAATTGCTAAAACGTGTGGATCCCTGGCTGCAGTCTCTAAAAACTTAACAACCGATGAATTAAATGAATCATAAGGGTGGTGCAGCAATATCTCCTTGCGCCTGATTGCTGCAAAAAATTCATCGCTATCCTCTGGATCTACTTCGCGCAGCTCCTTTGCAATCTGATTTTTAAATGGTTTAAATTTAAGTTCTGGACGATCAAGATCTGCGATGCGATTTAAGCCAGTTAAATCAAGGGGTTCTGGATAGCGAGAAATATCCTCATCCTTAATTGATAACTCCTCTTTTAATTTTTTGACCAAATTTGATTTGATATCAATATCCACTTCAAGCCGCACTGGTGGACCAAATTTACGTCTTAATAACTCTTGCTCCATAGATTCAAGAAGGTTCTCTGATTCATCCTCTTCAATTTCTAAATCCGCATTCCTTGTTAATCTAAAGGCGTAGTAATCCTCAATCTCCATACCCGGAAAGAGATGTTCTAAGTTTGCAATAATCACATTCTCGAGTGAGATAAATTTTCCAAACTCTAACTCCTGGGTTTCAATAAATCTTGGCAAAGATTGCGGAACCTTAACGCGAGCAAATAACTCCTCATGCGTATCTGGTCGCTTAACCAATACCGCTAAATTTAAAGACAGCCCTGAGATATAAGGAAATGGGTGGGAAGGATCAACTGCAAGTGGGGTTAAAACAGGAAAGATTCGATCATTAAATATTTTTGTAACATATTTTTTCTCATCTGCTGATAGCTGATCCCAGGTTGAAATCTCAATTCCATTTGCTGCTAGTTCAGGCATAATGCTCTCTTGGAAACAAATCGATTGCCGATTGATTAACTTTTGAGTTTTCTCTGAGATCTCCTTCATTAATTCCTGCGGTGAAAATCCCGCACTATTTGCTTTGAAGTATCCTTTTTCAATCTTTATTTTCAAAGAAGCAACTCGAATCATATAAAAATCATCTAGATTTGAAGAAAAGATTGCCAGGAATCGGCAGCGCTCAAGGAGAGGAATATTCTTATCTTCAGCTAAATCTAAAACTCGTTCGTTAAATGAGAGCCAACTTAATTCGCGGTCGATTAACCGATCACGTGGGTTTTCAGAAATAATCGGCAAACTCATGCGCCTAGTTTGCTCTAGTTAGATGAATAACAGGTAATCAGCAGGTGATTATTAGTTTAATGAGAGTTTGGCCAGCCGATAGGGCTTTCATATTTACCACTTCGCCCATCACCGGATGATTTACCACGAACCCTTCGCCATATCCACGGTAGAACAAATGTAATCATCCAAGCAAAAGTCATTGCAGTAGAAATTATTTTGTTCTTCTTTTTTGCCGGCGGAAGTGGTTTCTTCCAATTTGGATCATGGGATTTTTCTAATCCTGCTAAGACCGCTTGTGCTAATCGCCGGTGTCCTTCTGCATTCATGTGCAAGCGATCAAATGCTAGGAACCTGCGATCATTTAAAAACTGCGCATCTCTTGCTTCAAATAAAATTACTGGATATTTTCTAGAAACCATTCTTACATTTTCATTAAATGCACTAAATCTTTGATGCCACAAATCTGCAGTTTTACCTTTGCCATCTACCTTATCTACAACGGTAAATATAATTACTGTAGCACCTGCATCAGTTAATTTCTTAACACCTGCCTCATACTGCGCTAATGAAAGCTCTGGCTTGTAATTCGGTCTGAGCACATCATTTGCACCCGCATGAAATGAAACTAAGGTTTGTTTACCCTCAATTAGCTTAAGTGCATTAGGAATCTGTTCTTCAACTACTTGGCGAAGTAATTTGCCACGTATTGCCAAGTTGGCATAGGTAAAGTTTGGCTCTTCTATTGCGAGGACATCAGCAACTCGATCTGCCCAGCCACGATAATTTCCATTGATTACTTCATCACTCATTCCCTCGGTCATAGAATCTCCGAGGGCCACAAAACGATTAAAGTGCATTATTTCTTGCTTCGCTCCGTTGCCACCCAATGCATTGTGATTGCAGTTGCAACCGAGGCGTTAAGCGATTCAACATTAGATTGCATTGCAATTGAAACAACTAGGTCACATTTTTCACGAACTAATCTAGATAAACCCTTACCCTCACTGCCTACGATTATGTAGATAGATTCATTTGCTAAGTTCATCTTTGAAAGTTCACTATCACCATCAGCATCAAGGCCAATTACAAAACAGCCTGCTTTTTTCGCATCCTCAATTGATCGAACTAAATTTGTAACTTGGGCAATTGGCATACGCGCTGCCGCACCTGCAGATGCTTTCCAGGCCGAACCAGTCATAGATGCATTTCGTCGCTCTGGAATTACAACCCCGTCTGCGCTAAATGCTGCGGCTGATCTAACAACTGCGCCCAAATTATGTGGGTCAGTAATTCCATCTAGTCCAATTAACATCATTGGCTTTTTTGCCTTAGCAATTATCTGATTAAGCTCACTGTAATTAAATGGTTTGATAACGAGTGCAATACCTTGATGATTAGCATTTCCAGTTAACTCATCCAGCGCCCTACGAGGTAGTTCTTTGATTGGTAGATCAGAGTTTTTTGCTAATCGAATCGCCTCTGAAATTTTTTCATCGAGCTCTACCTTTATTGCAACAACTAACTCCTTTGCTGGAATCTTTGCGCGAAGTGCTTCAACCACACTGTTTTTGCCAGCAACTGCATCTTGGGCTGATTGTTTGCGATCAAATCTTTTCTCAGGACGATCTGGCCTGCGATTTTCTCTGCGCTCCTCACGAAAGTTTGGTTTGCGCGAGATCTCACGATCCTTACCTTTAAAGCCAGGCTTCTTATCATCTTTGGCGCTAGCTTTATATTTTCCTTGTGGTTTTGCCTTGTCACCTGTACGCGGCTTTTCCTTTGACCTAACTCGCTCTTTAGATTTTGGTTGATCTTTTCTTGATTTACCTGGACGCACCATTAGTAACTCCATCTTGGACCATTAGGGGTATCTTCAACAATTACACCAAGGGATGCAATCTGATCTCTAATTGCATCTGC
>JBIIXT010000013.1:0-20017 GCA_044347205.1 Candidatus Nanopelagicus sp.
AGAGACTGCAAGTAAACCAAATGAGCCGCCGGCAATTATTGCCAAGATAAAGCCGCCCAAATCAAAACCGGCTACACCATTTGCAGTTCCTAGAATAATAATTCCGGCGGTGGTTATAACGGTTGCAACAAACCAGCGTTTACTTGGTCGCTCTTTATATATTAAGTAATCAAGTAATCCAGTTAAAGCCGGTACTGATCCCAGCGCTGTTACAGTGCCAATTGCAACACCGGTTTGCTTAACGGCTGAGAAAAAGGTTAATTGATAGGCAAGAATTCCAATCGCACTTAGCCACATCGCTAGTTTTGGAACTGGCGCTGAAATAGTTCTAGTTAACTTGATGTATAGAAATAGAAATAATGCGCCCAAAATCAGGCGAGCGCTACCTATTGAAAGTGATGAGATTGAATCGGGTCCAAGTGCTTGCGTTGTTCCGGTAGTGCCGAAACAGATGCCGGCGGCAATAACGAAAGCGTAATTGCGCCTCACATTATGAGATATCTCCTTGCTCATGTGTTAAAGGTAGCCGAAGTTAAACCGCTAGGATTTTAGGCATGACATGGCAAAGAGTTGATCTAACACCAGCTCAGGTGGATCACTTAAAAACTTTAGTTACCGGTCTGGTATCAACTAATGAGAGCATCCTTGATCAACATGGTCGGGATGAATCTGCCATTGCGCCAGTTCGCCCATCAGCAGTTGTAATGCCGCGCAGCACTGATGAAGTTTCTAAGGTTTTGAAGTACTGCAATGAAGAGAAGATCCCAGTTGTTGCCTTTGGCGCCGGTTCCTCACTTGAAGGACATGTTCTTCCATTATTTGGTGGCATCTCCTTAGATCTAACTGAGATGAATAAGATCATTGAGATTAGAGCCGATGATTTATTAGTGCGAGTTGAGCCAGGTGTTCACAGAATGGCGCTAAATGAAAAACTAGCAAGCTCTGGATTATTTTTCTCAGTAGATCCTGGCGCCGATGCCACGTTAGGCGGCATGGCCTCAACTGGCGCAGCTGGCACAACCACAGTTCGTTATGGATCAATGCGCGAAAATGTTTTAGCGTTAACGGCAGTAATGGCAGATGGCACAATCATTCAAACTGGTCGTGAAACCAGAAAGTTATCTGCTGGCTATGACTTAACTAGATTATTGGTTGGTTCAGAGGGAACTCTTGCCGTAATTACCGAATTAACTCTTCGCGTCTTTGGTATCCCAGAGAAAATGGCGGCGGCAATTGTGCGCTTTCCGACTTTGGCTGATGGTGTAACTGCTGCGACAGCAATTGTTAGATCTGGCATTTCTATTGCACGTTGTGAGTTCTTAGATGCGCAGTGCATTAAGAATGTTAACGCCCATGATGGGTTAACACTTACAGAGGTACCAACATTATTTTTTGAGTTTCATGGCAGCCCGCAAGGTGTGCTAGAGGATGCCAATTCAGTTAAGGAGATTGTCGAAGAGTTTGGTGGCAGTGAGTTTGAGTGGACAACTGATGAAGGTGCGCGCCGAAAATTATGGCAAGCTCGTCATAACGCTTATTGGGCAGGTATTGCAGCAAATCCTGGTATGCGCGCTGTTAGTACAGATGCGGCAGTACCACTTTCACAATTAGCAGATGCGGTAACTGTTGCAGATGAAGTGCTTTCAAAACATAAGTACCCATACTCAATCTTGGGACATGTGGCAGATGCTAACTTCCACTGTTTTATTGTTACTGATCCAAACAAACCTGAGGAATTACTGGAAGTTCGACATATAACTCATGAGATCACAATGAAGATGATTGCGATGGGCGGCACATGTACTGGCGAACATGGCATCGGCTCGGGGAAAATTGATGCCTTAATCGCTGAAACTGGTGCACCAGCAGTTAATATTATGAAATCAATCAAACAAGCACTTGATCCAAATAATATTTTAAATCCAGGGAAGGTATTTAACTAGATGAGTTCAACTATCTGGGCGGTCACAATCGTCGCACTTTTTGCCGTACTTGCCATCGACTTAACCCTTGCTGTTATAAGGCGTAATTCTGAAACCTCATTTAAAGAGGCGGCAACCTGGACTGTTATTTATGTTTCAGCAGCTATAGCTTTTGGAATCTCGATGGGTCAATGGGGCGGCTCACAAGCCCGCTCTGAATTCTTTGCTGGTTGGATAACAGAGTACTCATTATCAATTGATAACTTATTTATTTTTATAATTATTTTAACTCGATTAAAGATTGCAAAATCTAAAGAGCAATTGGTTCTATTAATTGGAATAATCATGGCGCTAGTACTGCGTGGAATTTTTATTTTATTAGGCGCAGCAGTTGTTGAGCGTTACACCTGGGTCTTCTTTATCTTTGGCGCCTTCTTAATATTTACCGCCCTTAAATTACAAAGTGAAGGCGATCATGAATGGAAAGAGGGCAAGTTAATCCTTTGGCTAAAAGCACGGGGCTCATCACAATTTACGATTGCACTCTTTGCCCTTGCTTTCACCGATCTAGTATTCGCTCTCGATTCAATTCCAGCGATCTTTGGATTAACAAAGGATCCATACATCGTATTTACCGCAAATGTCTTTGCACTAATGGGACTTCGCCAGTTGTACTTTTTAATTGGTGGCTTAATGAATCGTCTGATTTATTTAACTAAGGGTTTATCAATCATCTTGGGCTTCATCGGAGTTAAATTAATTATCGAAGCTTTCCATGGAGTAGATATCCACGTTATATTCGGTTTACATATCCCAACGATTCAAACACAATTCTCATTAGCGGTGATTGTGGGCACGCTAATCATCACAACAATTGCGAGTTTGATCGTAAGCGGCAAGCGAAGTGGTAATAAGCCAAACGAGCATTAATTGGTGGCACAATAAGGCCCATGAATGCCGCCCCACGAAAGATTCAAGTATTTGAACCTCATCGTGCATCACTTCCAAAGTTAAAGCCATACTTATCTGAGTTTTGGCGCCGGCGCGAGTTTGCAACTGAATTATCAAGATTCACCGATAAAGCCGAATACTTGGATTCCAAATTAGGCAAGGTTTGGTTAATTCTTAATCCATTATTTTTGGCAGTAATTTACTTCTTGTTAGTTTCAATAATCCGCGGTGGTACTAGCCAAACAGATGGCTTTGTTACCTTGGCACATATTTTAATTGGTTTATTCACCTTTTACTTCGCCCAAAATACAATTTTGCTTGGCGCTCAGTCAATTACCTCCGGCGGGCGATTAATTTTAAATCAAGCTTTTCCTAGATCACTATTGCCACTTTCAAGTGCGCTCAGTGCCGCTCGCCAATTTGCGCCAACAATTCCGGTTTACATTGCAGTAGTACTAATTGGAAAATTAATATTTCCAGATGCGGCACTGCCTGGATTAACTTGGAATTACCTTTACCTACTACTACTTCTACTGCCGCTGGCATTAACTAGTTTTGGCTTGGCGCTGTTATTTGCCACAATGAATGTTTACTTTCGCGACACCAGCAAGCTTCTTTCTTACATAACTCGAATCTGGTTATACGCCTCCCCTGTTCTTTGGTTACCAGATATGGTCAGTGGCTGGCACCGAATAATTCTTTACTTAAACCCACTAGGGCCTGTGCTATCTGCTAATAGCAGAATTTGGATTGATGGTTTGGCGCCAACTGCTGCGCAATTAGTTGCCTGCGCAATCTGGTCCTTACTAGCTTTACTCGCTGGTGGGTACTTCTTTATTTCAAGGGAGCGCGACTTTGCGGTCAGAATCTAAGCTCGCACCTACGCTGCCAAGTAATCTGGCAATTCGAATTGAAGATCTTTCAATTCGTTACAAAATTAATATTGAATCAAAGAAAACTTTAAAAAATGCGCTGATGCGCGCAAGCAAAGGCCAACGCGTTCGCACGCGCACGGTAGAGGCGGTTAATCATTTATCTTTAGATATTCCACATGGCAGTGTCGTTGGAATAGTTG
Organism: Candidatus Nanopelagicus sp.; assembly: GCA_044347205.1. Classification (GTDB taxonomy): domain Bacteria; phylum Actinomycetota; class Actinomycetes; order Nanopelagicales; family Nanopelagicaceae; genus Nanopelagicus. The sequence goes on from JBIIXT010000013.1 coordinate 3,949, forward strand.
GCGCTAATGGTGCTGGTAAATCAACTTTAATGCGATCAATCGCCGGAATCTTGCCGCCAACCGAGGGTCGAATTACAGTAGATGGAAAGATTTCAACATTGCTAGCCCTGGGAGTTGGATTTAATCCCGCACTTTCAGGCCGCGATAATATTATTTTGGGCGGCTTAGCAGCTGGTATGTCGCGTGATGAAATTGAAAGTAAAACTGATGAGATCGCTCAGTTTGCTGATCTGCCAGAAGGCTTTATTGATATGCCGGTGCGCACTTACTCATCTGGCATGTATGGCCGGGTTGCCTTCTCAGTAGCTGTAAATATGACACCAGATATTTTGCTATTAGATGAGGCTTTATCTGCAGGAGATGCTGCGTTTAAAGAGAAATCTTTTAATCGCATGCGCGAATTGTGCGCACAGGCCCGCACTATTTTAATTGTTTCACACGCCTTAGCCTCGATTAATGAATTATGTGATGTGGCAATCTGGCTGCATAAAGGCAAATTAGTTGCTCAAGGTAAGCCAGAAGAAATCACTACGCAGTACTTAAAGTTTTTAGATGTGGGCACTCTTCCTTCTTCCTACGAGGATTTATAAATGCAAATCTCATTAGTTTCATCAGCTGATGAGGTTTCCGATGCCAGATTGCATCGGTTATGTAATGCCTTAATTAAAGATGGCAAATCAATCCAAGTTATTGCACTGGGCAAAGCATCAGATGCCCCAGCTGGCGTAAGTTTTAAAAAGGCGATCGGTAATAAATCCTTTGCTGCCAGAATCATTAGAGATCTAACTATCCCCTTTCAAGCAAAAGGTGAGGTAGTAATTGTTGTTGCCCCAGATTTATTATTAACAAGCTGGTTAATTACTAAACTGCGACGGCAAAAATTAGTCGCTGATGTGCATGAGGATTACTTGCAATTACTTCAAGATCGCAGTTGGGCAAAAGGAGTGGTTGGAAAAGTTGCTGGTTTGGTTGCTCGCGCAGCAACTTGTATTGCAAAGAGTTCGGCGCTTACTACTGTGGCTGATATTCAAGTGCCACCACTGGATGCTAAAAATAGATTGGTAGTTAGAAATCTGCCAGATCTATCCTTAATTACCCAAAGTGGGGCACTATCTAGCAAGCCGGTCGCAATTTATATTGGTGACATTAGAAAATCTCGCGGCTTAAATAAGATTTTAGAGGTTGCAGAATTAACTCCAAATTGGCAATTTGAATTAATCGGCAATGTGGCGCCAGCTGATCAGGAGTATCTTAAAAATTGGCAACGGAGCTCATCTGCGACAGCTCGGGTTAGATTTCACGGCAAGTTAGCACCAATTCAATCTTGGAAATTTGCGCAAGGTGCATGGGTTGGATTGTCATTATTAGATGCAACACCAGCATTTATCGAAGCGGTGCCAAGTAAGTTATACGAGTACTTAAGTTGCGGCTTAGCAGTTGTTTCTACAAATTTGCCGCGAAGTACAAAAATTATTTCACAAAGTAATGCCGGTGTGATTGCCGACTCTGTGCAAGAGATCGCAGCTGCATTAATAAAATTTGAAAGTGATCTGGAAGTTATTAATCAGATGCGCAGTAATGGTGTAATTTGGGCAAAAAATAATTTAGATTCACCCGCTGAATACGAGCGCTTTAGCGCAGCAATTTCTAATCTTTTAAAGTAATCAGGGTAGGCTAGGCACATGCCAGCCAAGATTTCACCAACAGCCTCCGTTGATTCATCAGCGGTAATTGGTGATGGCTCATCTATCTGGGGTGATGCTCAAGTTCGCGGTGGCGCCAAGCTTGGAAAGAATTGCATAATCGGAACTGGTGCTTATATTGATGCTGATGTAATCATTGGTGATAATTGCAAAATTCAAAATTTAGCTTTGGTTTATCACCCAGCAAAAATTGGCAATGGTGTTTTCATTGGACCTGCTGCGGTTTTAACAAATGATCAATACCCACGTGCTATTAATCCAGATGGCTCACTTAAATCAGCCAGTGATTGGGATGCAGTTGGAGTTACAGTGAAAGAAGGCGCTTCAATTGGCGCCAGAGCAGTTTGTGTTGCTCCCCTAACAATTGGTGCTTGGGCACTGATTGCAGCAGGGGCAGTTGTTAATAAGGATGTTCCAGATTTTGCATTAATGGCGGGTGTGCCAGCAAAACGTCTTCGTTGGGTGGGTCGTGCTGGGGTTCCACTTGAATCAATCGGCGATAATCGCTTCCGTTGTCCAACAACTGGTGCTACCTATAAAGAGGAATCACCAGATAAATTAATTGAAGAGAGTAAATAAATGATTCCTGCTGCTAAACCAATGATTGGTGATGATGAGCGCGCTGCTGTTGATCGTGTTCTTCGTTCTGGCATGTTGGCACAAGGCCCTGAGGTTGCAGCTTTTGAAGAAGAGTTTTCAAAATTTGTTGGAGGCCGCCATTGCATAGCAATGAACAGTGGAACATCCGCTCTTCACCTAGGATTTATTGCAGCTGGTATAAAAGCCGGAGATGAAGTTATTGTTCCCTCTTTTTCATTTGCCGCTACTGCAAACTCGGTTGCATTAGCCGGTGGTGTTCCAGTATTTGGTGATATCGATCCAAAAACTTTTAACTTAGATCCAGATCATGCTGAGTCTTTAATTACCTCAAAAACTAAAGCGATCATGCCAGTTCATCTATATGGCCATATTGCAGCAATGGATCGCTTTGCGCAGATTGGTAAAAAACACGGCATCCAAATTATTGAAGATGCTGCGCAAGGACACTTAGCGGCGCTAAATGGAAAAAACTCTGGTGAATTCGGCACAGTCGCCTCCTTCTCTTTTTATCCAACAAAAAATATGACTGCAGGTGAAGGCGGTATGGCAGTTACTGAATCTGCTGACACAGCACGCATGCTTCGCTTACTTCGAAATCAAGGCCAAGAGATTAGATACCGCAATGAGGTAATTGGTTTTAATACCCGAATGACTGAAATTCATGCAGCAATTGGTCGAGTTCAATTAGCAAAACTGCCTGGTTGGACTAAACAGCGTCAGGAAAATGCTGCTTTCTTAGATGCCAATATTAAAGGTGTCATAACGCCATTTGTTGCCCCTGGCTCATCTCATTCATATCATCAATACACAATTAGAGTTCCTGGAAATAATGCAGCAGTTCGAGATAAATTCATGGAGGAGTTAACAAAGCGCGGTGTTGGCAGTGGTGTTTATTACCCAACTCCAATACATCGCCTGCCATCATTTAATCTAACTTTAGATTTACCAGAGAGTGAAAAGATGGTAAATGAATGCATATCACTTCCTGTACATCCGTCCTTAACAAAGGATGAGTTAAAAACAGTTGCTAGTGCGGTAACAGAGGTAGCAGGTCTTTTGTTGTGAGCAAGAAATTACGTGCTGGCTTAGTAGGACTTGGCATGATGGGTCGCCATCACGCACGCGTGCTTGGCTCATTAGAAAACGTTGAACTAGTTGCTGTTTGTGATCCAATGGGAGACCCACATAAAGCAGCAGGTGATCGCATAGTTTTAAAAACGGTAAAAGAGTTAATTGACGCCAAAATTGATTACGCAATGATTGCTGCCCCGACCGCTTTTCATGAGGAGCTAGCACTTGAATTAGCAGCGGCTGGAATTCATGCGATGGTTGAAAAACCATTAGCAATTGATACCGCATCGGCTGAAAAAATCACTGCTGCGTTTAAAGCAAAAGGTTTAGTTGGCGCAGTTGGCCATATTGAAAGATATAACCCAGCACTGCAACAACTTCGCATGCGTCTTGAAAAAGGTGAGCTTGGCGATGTTTACCAAATTGCAACTCGTCGGCAAGGACCATTTCCAGCTCGGATTGCAGATGTTGGTGTAATTAAAGATTTAGCAACACATGATATTGATTTAACCGCTTGGGTAGCGGCATCAAAGTATGTTTCGATCTCTGCGCGAACTGCACATAAATCATCTCGCCCACATGAGGATTTAGTTGCCGCAACTGGAGTTCTAGCAAATGGAATAATTACCAGCCACTTAGTTAACTGGTTAACTCCATTTAAAGAGCGCCTAACAATTGTTACTGGTGAAGCTGGCACCTTAGTTGCCGATACTTTAACTGCAGATTTAACTCTTTATACAAATGCCTCCGTTGCAACCCAATGGGATTCAGTTTCAGCATTTCGTGGCGTAAGTGAAGGCGAAGTAGTTCGTTACGCATTTGCTAAAAAAGAGCCGTTACTTGTTGAACATGAGAGTTTCCGTGATGCAGTACTTGGTGTGCCGGGTGCGGTCGAAAAAATTGTAACGATGGAACAAGGCTTAGCTACGGTTGCAGTTGCTCAAGCGATGATTGAGAGTGCAGAAAAGAAAGTGACAATTAATTTATGAAAATTGCTGTTATAGCACTTGGAAAAATTGGACTACCCCTTGCTGTGCAATTTGCTAACAAGGGTCATCAGGTAATTGGCTGCGATGTCAATCAAAAAACAGTTGATTTAATTAATGCAGCAACCGAGCCCTTTCCAGGTGAGGCTCATTTGCAAGATTATTTAAGCAAGGTAGTTAAAAGTGGTAATTTAGTTGCGACAACTGATACTAAAGATGCAGTGGCTAAATCTGATGCAGTTGTCGTAGTTGTTCCATTATTCGTCGATGAAGAAGGCGTGCCAGATTTTGGTTGGATGGACGCTGCAACCCAAGAGATTGGCGCTGGCTTAAAGCCAGGCACATTGGTTTCCTATGAGACCACTCTCCCAGTTGGCACAACCCGTAATCGTTTTGCTAAAGCACTTGAAAAGGCTTCTGGTTTAACAGCTGGTAAGGATTTCAAATTAGTTTTCTCACCTGAGCGAGTGCTAACTGGTCGGGTATTTGCAGATCTGCGTAAATATCCAAAATTAGTAGGCGGAATTGATTCAGCGAGCACTGCAGCAGGAGTTAAATTTTATGAAGCTGTATTAGATTTTGATGATCGCCCTGACCTACCAGAAAAAAATGGCGTATGGGATCTTGGAAGCGCTGAAGCATCAGAGATGGCAAAGCTAGCTGAAACAACATATCGTGATGTAAATATTGCACTGGCTAATCAATTTGCGGTCTTTGCTGAGGGTGCCAACATTGATATTGCAAAAGTTATTGCAGCCTCTAACTCACAGCCATACAGCCATATTCATCAACCAGGTATTGCAGTTGGTGGGCACTGTATTCCAATTTATCCGCGATTTTATTTATGGAATGACCCAAAGGCAACCGTTGTTGCAGCAGCACGGGCAGCAAATACATTGATGCCAGCTCATGCAGTTAATTTATTAGTGCAAGAGCTAGGAAAGTTAACTGGTAAAACAGTTGCCGTACTTGGCATTTCCTATCGCGGTGGGGTTAAAGAGAGTGCATTTAGTGGAGTATTTCCAACGGTTGCTGCACTGAAGGAGCAAGGTGCAACGGTTGTTGTTAATGATCCGATGTATACCGATGATGAGATTAAATCACTTGGCTTTACACCTTATAAAATTGGTGACTCGGTAGATGGCATGATCCTACAAGCAGATCACGTCGAGTATAAAAAATTAAAGGCGGCTGATTTTCCAGGAATTAAAGCTGTTGTTGACGGGCGTCGATCACTTGATGCCAAGTCATTTGCCGGCGTTAATGTGCGCGTAATTGGCGCACCAGCAAATTAGTATTTAACTGTAAAAGCTTTTGCTTTTCTTGGCTTGGGTTTAACCCCAGCAACTTTGTTGTAGAGATCAACTAACACTTTTGCTTGCCGTTCCCAGCTTCGTTGGCCTAAAACCGATCTGGAATACACCTTTCGATACTTCTTTTCATTTGCAAGTATTTTATTTGTCGCAGCAACAAATTGATTTACATCCTCTGCTTTAAAGACCTCACCATTTTTTAGTCGTCTGACTTCTGCCGCCATCGTCTTCACATCACTGACGATAATCGGCAACTTTGCCTGCATATACTCACCAAATTTTGTAATCAAAGAGATCTCATGATTTAACTTGTGATGTAGTGGAATTAAGCCGATATTGGCAGTTGATAAAAAGGATACAAGCTCTGAATTTGCAACATACTCCACCACATGAAAGCGATCTATGACATCACTTGCTTGAATTTGTAGTTGTTTAACCGTTGCATTTTCTGGATTGGCAATTAGCACCAAATGCACACCAGGTAATTTCTTAAGTGCTGAGATTGCAGTAGCAATACCGCGCTGTGGGGCTACGGCGCCAGAGTAAACAAGTAAAGGTGTTTTCTTATCCAATCCACACTCTTTACGTAAATTGCGTTTAGCTTTTTGTTGACCAGAAAAGAGCGGATCATTTGCAACAATAACCGGACGCCTTTTGATTTGCAGATGAGGTATTAATAAATCAGACATTGGCTCACTTACGCTAAGCACAGCATCTGAAACCTTTACCGCTTCACGCTCAGCTTTTGAGTATGCGTTAATTAATGGCTTAGTTAAGTGAGATACACCAGGCACATACTCGTGGGCATCATAAATTAATGAGACCTGCTTGCCTTGTGCTCTTAGTATTTTGGTTAGTTCTGTGGCAATTGGTAGTGCGGTGTAATCATGAGCATGAATTACATCTGGTGAAAATCTTTGAACTATTGGAATTAGCGCCTTTTGAGAGCGCTGGTAATTAGGAATTGCTGGTTTTGAACCTGGAAATAAAAGTTCTGCAACGTTGCGCAGTCGCTGCCTGATTTTTCGAAGCACCTTTGCGATTAATCTTTGATTAATTACATACTTAATCTGTAATCGCTCAATCTTGGCATAGCCAATACTTAACTTATCTACCTTGCCAGATGGTGTCGAGCCACAAACTAAAACATCCCAGCCAGCATTTGCCAGCGACCAAGCCATCTTAAGAACTCGAGAGTCCTCAACAACTCCATTAAGCACTATGTGTAGTGCTTTTGGTGCTGATTTCATTAGTTAAATATGATCGCCAAAGTTGTGTAAACCACAGTAATACCTAATGCTAATGCCGCAGATTGCAAGAAAATATTGATGGCGGTTTTGCGATCGGCTTTACGATCAGCCGCTGATGCAACTCGCGAGGCTTTCCCTAATTTTCCAAAATTAAAAGTTCCGGCAAATCCATAGGCTAAGCAAAATTTCTTGCGTGATTGCACAAAACCGATTGCAAAAATCATTGCTGGAAAGAAAATAAAAAATCTTGGTGGATTTGGATCCTCATTTGAAAGTAAACCGATACCAGCAATTACAGTTAGAACTGCGCCGATCAGAGCAACTACTTGGCGCTGCCTAACCTCACTTTTTCCGATATTGCAGGAGCCTGGCAAATAATCCGTACCTCTTGAATCGGCTGCCATTAAGCTTCTTCTCGCTCCTCTTCATCACTCCATACTTCATGTTCATCACCATCAGTGCGTGAGATCCAATTAAATAGGGCTTTGAGTGCACCAGCAATAATTGCAAAAATTGCTACCGAGGCAATTATCCGGCGAAAAACTTTTATCATGGCTTAAATCTACTCCTGGCTTGCAAGTTTTGTCAGCGCATCGCCCGAGACTCTAAAAACTGTCCACTCATCCATGGCCTTTGCACCAAGTGATTCATAAAAATCAATTGATGGTTTATTCCAATCAAGTACCCACCAAGAAAATCTTGGATAACCCCGCTCCACACATATTTGTGCCAATCGAACTAGCAAAGCTTTGCCATGGCCTTGCCCGCGGAATTTCGGATCTACAAATAAATCCTCTAAGTAAATTCCATGCTTTCCGAGCCAGGTTGAGTAATTTAAGTGCCAAATTGCAATCCCGGTAACCTGCTCATCCTGCACAGAGAGTAAGCAGTAAACCTGGGGGCTCTGGCCAAATAAAGATTGGCTTAAATCAGATTTACTTAATACCGCTTCATCCGGTGCTTTTTCATACTCTGCCAGAGCGTGAATGTAATCATAGATCGCATCGATATCTGCAGGTGTGGCATCTCTAATTTGAAAGCTCATAATTAAGAAATTTTTGCAGCAGCCATCGCACTTTGAATATCAGCCCAAAGATCATCAGCATTTTCAATTCCAACTGAGAATCTAATTAAATTCTCTGGAACTGTTTCACTCTCAGTTTTCCAGCGACGACGCCTCTCCCATAAAGATTCAACGCCGCCAAGTGAGGTGGCATTTGTGATTAATTTACTTGCATTACACATCTGATCAATTTGCGCGACCGTTGCTTTAACTTCAAATGAGATTACTGCGCCAAAACCTTTCATGAATGATTTTGCTCGCTCGTGATAAGGATCGCTTGCAAGGCCTGGATATCTAACCCGTGAAATTGCAGGATTTTTTACTAACCTAGAAGCTAAATCCATCGCATTCTCTTGGGCTTTATTCATACGAAGTGAGAAGGTGCGAAAGCCACGAAGTGCCAGCCATGCTTCAAATGGGCCAGGAATGGCGCCGCCATATCGGCGTGCTTGCTCAAGCCGATTGTGTAATGCCAAATCCATCACGCTAGTTGATCCAAGTAAAACATCACTGTGACCAGATAAGTACTTTGTTACTGAGTGAATTGAAATATCTGCGCCAAGTGCTAGTGGGTTTTGTACCATCGGTGATGCCAAGGTGTTATCTACTGCAACGCCGCAACCTGCAGCTTTTGCCGCCGCAATTAATTTAGGAAGATCCACAATTTCAAGTCCTGGATTAATTGGTGATTCTAAATACAACATTTGGCAGCCTGGAATTTGTGCCAGGGTTGCATCAGTGTCTGCTAAATCTACAAACTTCACAGTTAATCTGCCATCTTCATGCATTTGCTTTAACAAGGTAGTTGTTCCTTGATAGCCGTGATGCGATGCAACAATTACCGCACCGATTGGCAGTAAAGAAAAAACAGATGAAATTGCACCCATGCCAGATGCGTAAATTAAAGTTTGACCACCTTCAAGTACAGAGATCGCCTCTTCTAGCGCGCTCCAGCTTTCATTTCCATAACGACCGTAGCCGACGGTGCCACCTTCGTGAAATGTGGAATTTAATGCAATAGGTGGATTTAGCGGGCCATCAGCTTTTTTTGGTGGGCGCCCCGCAGCAACAACTTTGGTCTCATTGTGAAGTTTTTCCCAGTTATGTTCACCGCTCATAACTTAATCATAACTCATGAAAAATTATTTAATTTTTGGTTCAAGCACCATCGCAACTGAGTTGATGCACCAGCGCTCATCAGTTGGAACGGCAAAACCCTCGCCCTTGAAAACATGTCCTAAATGTGAGCCGCAGGCAGCGCAGCGAACTTCGGTTCGAATTCTTGGAAACATCGAGCGATCCTCTAATAGCTCAACTGCATCATCTGCAGTTGGTGCATAAAAGGAGGGCCACCCACAGCCAGAGTGAAACTTAGTATCTGATTTAAATAATTGGGCAGAGCATGCTTTGCACTTATAAACCCCAATAGTTTCAGTATCGGTGTATTCACCAGTGAAGGCAACCTCAGTTGCAGCTTTTCGCAACACATCAAATGAGAGTGGATCAACCCTTGCAGCTAGTGCTGCCTCATCAATTTTTACTGGATAATTTTCCGAGTTAATTTCTTTATTACTCATGAGCCAATTAACTCCATTGGAAAGGCAACGCCAGTTGATGAGTGGCAGTCATAACCATTTGGATTCTTTGCTAGATACTTTTGGTGGTACTCCTCAGCCAGCCAATAAGTAACTCCATCTGCCGGTAAAATTTCAGAGACAATTTGTGGCATTGCATTTTTGTTTAACTCACTCTGATAGGCATCTCTAGTTAGCAAGGCCTCATGCATCTGTAATTCAGTGGTTGTAAAGATTGCACTGCGATATTGAGTTCCAATATCCCCGCCTTGTTGATTTAATGAGGTTGGATCATGCATTACCCAAAATTCTGCGAGTAAGCGTTGGTAGGAAATTTGAGTTGGATCAAAAACTACTTCAACAATTTCAGCGTGCGCAGTTTTGCCTGTGCAAACCTCTTCATAGGTTGGCTCAGATTTATTTCCACCCATATAACCAACTGATGTAGAAATTACACCGCTTAATTGCCAAAATCTGCGCTCTGCACCCCAGAAACATCCGGTGGCGAAGTAGGCGGTTTGCATTGGTGATGTCATGGCTTAATTCTCTCGCATTGATACAAGTTCATCAATTTATAACTGATAACCTTGATTTCTAGGCTGATTAGATCACTTCTAATTTTGCCCCCGTAGCTCAGTGGATAGAGCACTGCCCTCCGAAGGCAGGTGCGCAGGTTCGACTCCTGCCGGGGGCACGCTTAATTACAGATTAATTTCTAATATAAATTATTAACTCTAAGCAAAATATCCTTGTTTATTTAATAGATACGCGAGAGAATAAGCACCTGAAAGAGATTCTCTTTCCATATTTAATAGATCAAATGATCTAGAAATACCGAGCAGTGCGAGATAAAAGGAGTTAATGACCTATGGATTGGCGACACGAAGCCGCTTGTCGCGAAGAGGATCCAGAGGTTTTCTTCCCGGTAGGTAACACCGGACCAGCTCTTGCTCAAATCGAAGAGGCTAAAAAAATCTGTGAGCGTTGTGTTGTTAAAGAGCCATGTCTTGCTTGGGCACTTGAGAGCGGTCAGGATGCTGGCGTTTGGGGTGGCTTATCTGAGGATGAGCGCAGGGCAATGAAACGTCGGGCGGCTCGAAATCGCGCTCGCCAATTAGAAAATCAAACTAGCTTTTAAATTAAGTAACGCTAAAGCTTAATCTTGCAGTTGTTAGATTGTTTTCCCGAGATAACAAGATTTCACCAGCTAACTCATTCTTAGTCAGAGTATTTACAATTTGCAATCCTAAATTTGCAGATTCTTCTAAATTAAAATCTATTGGCAAGCCGACTCCATTATCACTTACACAAACTGTGTAATCACCCCCTGAAACAGTAATACTTACTTGCAGTAAATCACCCGTGCCGGTTAAGCCGTGCTCTAATGCATTTTGAATTAACTCAGCAATTACTAGCGATAAAGCAGTGGCAATCTTTGAATCAAAGGAGCCAAACTCCCCCAACTTTTCATACTTAATTGGATGCGCCGACAAACTAATTGCATTTTTAACAATCTGATCTAGGACTGAATCAAATTCAACAAATTCAGAGGATTGATTAGATAAGGTCTCATGAACTAAAGCAATTGAGGCAACGCGTCTGACCGCCTCTGCTAGAGCTGCACTAGCTGTGGGATCTTCAACTCTCCTAGATTGCAACCTAAGTAGCGCCGAGACAGTTTGAAGGTTGTTTTTAACCCGGTGATGAATCTCTTTAATGGTGGCATCCTTAGTAATTAATGCTTTGTCTCGGTTACGAAGCTCTGTGATGTTGTGTAGTAAAACAATGGCTCCTATGTGATCATTTGCATTTGTAATTGGAATTACAAGTAAATCAATTACACCCTTACTATTTTCGTATTCAACTCTTCTAAGAGTTTTACCAGATAATATTCGCTGCCATGAATCATCGGTTGGCTCACTCTTACTTTTAGGTAGATTGGCGAATAACTCCCCTAAATTCTCCTGCTCAAGCTCTTTGTCAAAACCAACGCGACTAATTGCAGATCTAGCATTTGGGCTGGCAAAGTAAATCGTGCCATTTTTATCTAATCTAATTAAGCCATCACCAACTCGTGGGGCTGACTCTGAGTTATAAATGCTATTTCGAATTGGGAAATTTCCCTCGGCCACCATTTGAAATATTTTGTGAGCTATTTCGCGATAATTTAATTCAAGCTTTGATGGTGATCGCATTAACTCCGAATTACGGTGACGAGCAATAACTGCGATGGTTTTTCCCTCAAAGTGAACCGGAATCATCTCTTCTTTGATCATCAAATCGCCAACTTTTTCTGGTTTGCTATCGCGCAGAATTTCACCGCTAGAGAGTGCTTGGTCTATTCGATCATTTACACCCCACACTAACTCACTGCCGATTAGGTCATTATTAAAAACAGTTGCGGTGGTGGTTGGTCGAATCTGGGCAATTGCTACATAACCAGTTGGCCAAGATTTATCATCCTTGCGAATTGGCAGCCATAAGATTAAATCCGCAAAGGAAAGATCTGCGAGTAATCGCCACTCTGCAACTAATTCAGAAAGATGCTCAACCTCCTGTGGCCGAAGTTGTGAGTTCTTTGAGATCAACTCAGCAAAGGTGGCCATGGCTTAATCGTAAGAGTATTACTTGATTCAGGCCAAACCCTTGCAAAGTAGATCAATCTGCTTAGAGAAGGTGGAGTGGGTAAGCATTTTGATCCGCGTACTAGTTGGATAGCTTTGGCTGCCACGATGATCAAATGGGAGTTGCAGGTGAGACATGCTCGAAAGTAGTGAGAGAAATTGTCCATTGATTAACCGAGCTGCGCTATCAAAGCGTTGTTGATTAAGTAGGTAAGTAATCTTTGGCGGTGAAATTAGATTTTGCCAATCTGCAACAAATTTAGCCAAGCTGCTGATACCAGCGGTATCTGCGCGAATTAGATAAATTATTTGCTCTGAATAATTAAGCGCTGCATCTAATACCTGCCCGCCCAAGCGCCGGTCAGTTAAGGTGGTGGTCAGTGCTTTAGTTGAGCCGGCGTCCATGAAGTAGCGCTGGGCAGGATCTAATTTATCTAGGAATTCTAAATTTTCGATCTCAAATAACTTATTTACATCAGAAATTAATAGACGATACTGATCTGATTTAATTGCAATTAAGTGTGCTCCATTAAAGCGTGCTGCAATTTGATTGGAAATTGTGGTTACACCCGGTGAGCCAGGTGCGCCAATGATTGAAATTAAATTACTAATGCGCATTTTTTGTCTAATCATTGGATTGCGAGAGGACTCTGAGATACTTGAAATTAATTGAGCTGGATCAAATCTCTCATTTGATACGCAAATGAATCTTACTTTTGCAAATTTTTTAAAACTCTGAGCTAGTTGCTCCTTTTTCACCAAGTTAGAGGAGTAGATAATGGTTAACTCTTCATCATCACCATGTTCAGTTAAGTAATTGCTAAGGGCAGTAAATGAGAGTGCTCGAAAAATAATATTGTTGCCATGTGAGAAGAGCAGATTTGCGACCTCAGCTTCACACTCGCTGTTAATGATCGCAGTGACAAAAGATCGACCAGAGTTCTTATTAGTAATTGCTGCGGACAATTATCAGCCTGCTATTTGAGAGATGAGTTAGAACTGTAAGAACTAATGATTGTGGGAGTGAAACAACTACACTTGCTTTGCCATAGTTATTGCGCTCAGCCACCGCACTTACAGTTATGCCATCACTAATTAAAATTGATTCGGTAATACTGCCTTGGCCTGAGGTCGGAATCGCATAGATACCTACAATCTCACCTCTACTTAATCCCATCGGTAAATCTGTTGGTTCGATGGTTAGCGGCACCGCTCGCAGGTCTAACTGATCTTGCCCTGGTACGGATGCGGCAATTGCTGCAATTGGAATTAGATCCCCGGTTGAGATTCGATGTTGCACTACGGATCCAATAATTTGCGCCGAAGCTGATAAGTAATTTTTAGCAGAATCTAGAAGTAGTACTGAGGTAGCTTTGATATCAGATTCGGTAATTAGATTTCCAGGTGCAAGTTCACTGGTACTCGCCCAAACATATACGGTTCGATTTGCCTCCTTTGCAATCAAAGTTGCGGCAAGTGCTGCGATTAGAAATAGTGAGAGCCCCATTGCTAATCTTGAATTTTTTAATACCTCAAAATCTTTAATCTTCATAGGAGCAGATTGGCTCAGATGGTGAGTAAGTTGACTCATCCGATCGGATGATTTTTCACAAGTGCCCACCGCTCATAGTTGCGCCATGTCACTTACATATCCCATAAATACTCAGTTGCACTTCACTGAAGGCGCAATCATTACCGATCTAGTTAATCTGGAGTTTGTTCACCCAACACTTGATCTGAAACCAGAAGTACTCCTACCCATCCCCTTACTAACTCATAAGTTATACCTAGTACCAACCTGTGATTCAGGTATTCCTGACACCAGCGTTGACCCCATATTTGGCCGGCAACCATCTGCATTAAGTGATCTACCAAATGTGGAAAGTTGGAGCAAAGCATTCGTCGTGGGGTTAGTTGAAATCTGGTCTGGTAAGCGCCCACCAATGCAAATTGCTAGATCATGTCATCGTAATGTGCATAGTAAGTTAATTACTTACGGGAAAAGTTTTTCATCTGATTTACCAAAGATTCGTAAGATCTATTTAACTCAACCAATTGAAGGTGTTATTGAAGGCACGGTCACGCTGCGAATTAAAGACCGAGTTAGATCTTTAATTTTAAGATTTGAAGGTGTTGATAAGAGGTGGATTTGTACGGAGTTATTTCTGCTTTAAATTACTTTCCACCATGACAACGCTTGTATTTCTTGCCAGAACCACAAGGACATGCTGAGTTTCGAGATGTTCCACCGCTCTCGGTAGTTTCAATCTCGGCTGCTGAGTACTTAAGTTGTGGCGCCTTTGTTGGTGCTGGTGTTAAACCTTTAGCTCCCACTTGATCGCCCTCAACTTGAACCTCCACATTAAAGATAAACCCAACTAACTCTTCTTTGATTGCATCCATCATGGCTGAGAAAAGATCAAAGCCCTCACGCTGATACTCAACTAATGGATCTCGTTGCGCCATAGCGCGCAAGCCGATTCCCTCTTGTAAATAATCCATCTCATATAGGTGTTCACGCCATTTACGATCTAAGACCGAGAGCAAAATCTTTCTTTCTAATTCACGCATTACTGGCGTTGTTAAATCAGCCTCTCGCTTCTCATAAGCTGTGTTGGCATCTTCTAGAACTCTTGTTAACAAGAACTCCTCATCCATGCCATTAATGCCGCCAACCTCACTTGCTAATTGATCAATCGAGAATGAGATTGGGTATAGACCCTTTAGGGCAACCCACAAAGTATTTAGGTCCCAGTCTTCGGCAAAGCCAGATGCTGTGGCGGACTTTATGTATGCCTCAATAGTTTCGGCTAAAAATGATTTTACTAACTCTTTAATATCCGCACCTTCAAGCACCTCTCGGCGCTCTGTGTAAATAACTTCACGTTGTTTATTCATTACATCGTCATACTTCAAAACATTTTTACGCATCTCAAAGTTAAGTGCTTCGACCTGAGTTTGCGCTGATTTAATCGCATTTGAAACAATCTTTGATTCAAGTGGTGCATCCTCTGGCATGCCAGCTGCTGATAAGAAACGCTCAACTAAACCGGAGTTAAAGCGACGCATTAATTCATCTTGAAGTGAGAGATAAAAACGAGATTCACCGGGATCACCTTGTCGACCAGAACGACCACGTAACTGATTATCAATACGCCTTGATTCATGGCGCTCTGTTCCTAAAACATACAAACCACCCAGTGCAACTACTGTCTCATGCTCTTTGGCAACCGCATCTTTTTGCTTTGCAATCTGAGCCGGCCAAGCCGCTTCATACTGTTCTGGAGTTTCTGCTGGATTTAAACCTTGTTGTTGTAATTCAAAATCTGCCATGAACTCTGGGTTACCACCCAACATAATGTCAGTTCCACGACCTGCCATATTTGTTGCAACAGTTACTGCGCCAACTGCGCCTGCCCTTGCAATGATTGCAGCTTCGCGCTCATGTTGCTTAGCATTTAATACTTCGTGGGCAACACCATTGCGTTTTAATATTGCTGATAACTCTTCTGATTTTTCAACACTGACGGTTCCAACTAATACTGGCTGGCCTTTGCGATGGCGCTCGAGAATATCTTGGGCAACTGCGACAAATTTTCCGCTTTCCGATTTATAAATTAAATCTGGCTGGTCTGTGCGCTGCATATTTTTGTTGGTCGGGATTGGAATTACGCCCAATTTATAGATCTGCATGAATTCTGAAGCCTCAGTCATAGCAGTTCCAGTCATACCGCCTAATTTTTCATACAAGCGGAAGTAATTCTGCAGGGTAATGGTGGCTAGTGTCTGGTTCTCATCCTTAATTTCAATTCGCTCTTTTGCTTCAAGTGCTTGATGTAAACCTTCGCTATATCTACGCCCAGATAACATTCGCCCGGTGTGCTC
>JBIIXT010000058.1:0-5745 GCA_044347205.1 Candidatus Nanopelagicus sp.
AACCTCTGGTGTGTAACCGTTATACCAAGCAGCTGCGTTGTCATTTGATGTTCCAGTTTTTCCAGCTGATGGCCTGCCTAAGCGAGCGCCAACAATGCCACCAGTTCCAGCAACAGTTGTGCGATAAAGCGCGTAAGTTAGATCAGCCATTACATCTTTACTAAAGACTTCTTGCGCTTGAATTCGCCCCTGATACAAAATTCCTTTATTTGGACCTTGCACCTCATTGATAATAAAAGGTTTTGCATAAATTCCTTGTGCAGCAAAGGTTGCATAGGCATTAGCTAAATCAATTACATGTGGGCTAGATGAACCAAGTGTTACTGAAGGAGATGCCACCATCTCTACCGACTCAGGAATTCCGGCACGTCTTGCAACATCAACAACTTTATCAACGCCGGCTTTAATTCCCAGTGGTACATAGATTGTATTTACTGAGTGCTCAGTTGCTGTTAGTAGTGAGATCTTGCCCCACTCTTCACCGCCATAATTATTAACAACATATGCTCGCCCAATTCCATCGTCATAAACTTTTGGTGAATCACCATTCCATACTGAAGTTAATGGGATGCCAGCTTCAAGTGCTGCGACTAATGCAAATGGTTTAAATGATGAACCACCGGATGCGATACCTTGCGTAGCGGCATTAAATTGATACTTTAAATAATCTTTACCGCCATACATCGCCAATATTTCACCAGTGCCTGGCTTAATTGAAACCAATCCAATATGTAGGTTTTCTGGCGCTTTAGTTGGCGCCTCTTTAGCTACCGCGGCAACTGCGGCTTCCTGTGCCTCTTTAACTAGGGTGGTTTTAATAATGTAGCCACCGATTAGTAACTGCTCATCGGTAAAGCCAAGATTATTTAACTCGCGCTCAACCCAAGAGATGACATATCCCTTTGGTCCAGCCAGCGCTCCTGATGTAACACGTGGATTTATTACTGGAAACTTAACTTTGCTTGCCTTCTCCTCGGTTAACCATTTTTGTTCAACCATGCCATCTAATACATAGGTGAAGCGGTTTTCTAATCTAGGTAGGTTCTCCTTTTTAAAGCCAGGATCATATAAACCAGGGCTTCGCAAAATTGAAGCAAGGACAGCTGCTTGGGCGATATTTAATTTATCAACTGTGGTTCCAAAGTAAACCTGGGATGCGGTTTGCACACCGTATGAGCCTCGACCAAAGTAAATTGTGTTTAGGTAATTTTCAAATATTTGATCCTTTGAAAATTGATTCTCTAATTTAATCGCAATTACTAACTCTTTTACTTTACGAACAATGCTGCGCTCTGGCGTTAAGAATGCTGTCTTTGCATATTGTTGAGTAATTGTGGAGCCACCGCGCCCCTTACCAAGTGAAATAATGTTATCTAGGGCGGCTTGGGCGATACCTGTAATGCTAAATGCTTTGTTTGTATAAAAATTTCTATCCTCAGCAGCCATTACTGCTTGTCTAACAGTTAATGGAATCTGAGCAAGTGTTACAACAGTTCGGTTCTCGGAACCAATTCGCCCAATCTCAGAGCCATCGGCGTATTGAATAATGGTTGATTGTGAGTTCACATAAGCATTTGGATCTGGAATTGAAACAGTGAAGTAAGCAAAGGCGAATGCGAAGACGCCAAATACAAATCCGAATCCGGCTATTAAAACCGCAATTCTTGGTAATCGCTCCCGCAGTTTATCCACGAGGCAAGATTACCTGTTCTTAATCATCATCGGCGAGTGTTCGAACTTTGCGGGGTGGCTTTCGATACTTGCCATCACCTAATAAAAATGAAGAAACTAGATGATTCCAGTGGCAGCTGATGCAGATCTCAACAACATAGACGCGAAACTCACCAAACTCACTTTGCATTTGCGCTAATTCAACTTCATTCTTAATTCGACCTGAGTATTGGCCGAGTTGATCACCAAAGGCGTAACGAAGTTCCACGATTTTAAACTTCTTACAAACCGGACAAGGACGAGTAGTTAATTGACCATGATATTTCGCAGCCCTGCGAAGATAAGGATCAGCATCACAAGCATCCATCGCAGAGGCGGCGCCTTGAAATAATGCAATTAAAGTTCTGCGCTTGCTTAATGAGTAATCGATACTCGCTCGCATGGTCTTAAAAGTGGCAAACATAGAATCCAAGATTAATCGGTAATTAATAACTACGCTTGTGGAATGGGAATTTGGCCGGTCGGCAAAGAGTCCAGATTAAATCGAATCCTGACCGTGCGTTGGACTGGGCAGTTAACCGATGGTTTATTTCAATCAGCCTTAGCTAGCTTTGTTTTATTCTCACCCGAACGCGCACCTGATGCGATGTCAGCAGCCATCGCTTTTGCAGTTGTGCTTTTGCCATACTCATTAATTGGTCCATATGTCGGAACTTTTTTAGATCGATTCTCGCGCCAGCGAATCATTAGATACTGCAACTTAATTAGAGCCACGAATCTTTTAATCATTGCTTACCTAGTAAGTAATGGTGCTACTGGATTGCTGCTAACTTTTTTTGTATTAATTGCCTTTGGTGTTAACCGATTAATTTTAGCTGGCTTATCAGCTGGACTTCCCTTACTTGTTAAGAAGGAGGAGTTAATTGCTGCAAACGCATTAGCAGTAACTGGTGGCACAATTTTTGTGGTGATTGGTGGCGGGCTAGGAATTGCGGTAAAGAACTTAATTACACAATCAAGTAATGCAGATTTTGCAGATGCAATTGTTATTTTAATTTCAGCAACCGGCTTTCTTTTTGCCGCACTTGCAACCCTAAGATTAAAGAAGTTTGAGATCGGCCCACATGAGCATGAGATTTCTGGGGAGAGCCGTGGATTTAAAGAGATGCTTGAAGGTTTTCATATTCTGCGAAATCATCCCGACGCCCTTCGCGGAATTATCGCAATTGGAATTCAACGTGGTGGCATCACCGCTTTAACCTTGATGGCGCTTTTACTTGAGCGAAATCTTTTTAACTCAAGTGATGATCCAGATGCTGGTTTAGCTGGCTTTGGAGTTGCACTTGCAATCGCCGGGATTGGAATTGGCATCGGCGCAATTATTTCTCCATATGGTGTAATTAAATTTGGTCGCCACCTTTGGATGCGAATTTTAATGTTTGCATGTCTTCCTTGGTTATTTTTCTTTGCGATAGACATCAATGAAGTGTCGATGATTATTTGTGCTTTCTTTGTTGGAATGTGTGGTCAGGGCATGAAGGTAACAAATGATGCTTTGGTGCAATCAAAGATTAAGGATGAATTCCGAGGTCGCGTCTTTGCTTTTTATGATGTGGCAGTAAACGCCGGCATTGTTTCTTCCGCGCTAATTGCAGCACTGGTTATGCCAACAACTGGTAACTCTAATTTGCTGCCAATACTTATTGCCACGGCTTATTTGTTTGCTGCCACCATTATTTTAAGAGGGGCTAATTTTTCTCACGCCACCAAGTAAGTAGCTCTTCTGTCGCTTTTTCAACACCTAGTGGGCCGTGCTCAAGGCGCAGTTCAAGTAGATAGTTATAAGCCTGGCCAACTACTGGCGATGGCTTTAAATCTAGAATTTTCATAATTTCAACACCATCAAGATCTGGCCGAATTTTATTTAATTCCTCTTGTTCCATTAAGGCAACAATTCGATCCTCAAGTTGATCATAAGTACGCGCTAATAGATCAGCCTTCTTTTTATTTCTAGTTGTGCAATCAGCCCGTGTTAATAGGTGCAGATGAATTAATAAATCTTCGGCATCTCGCACATATCTGCGCACGGCAGAATCAGTCCACTCACCGCTTCCATAACCATGAAAGCGCAGGTGTAAAAAGACAAGCTGTGCCACATCTTTAATTACATGGTTATCAAAACGTAAGGTGCGAAGCCGTTCCTTGGTCATTCTTGAACCAACCACCTCATGGTGATGAAATGAAACACCCCCACCTGGAATTAACTCCTTGGTTTTTGGTTTGCCAATGTCATGCATCAGCGCAGCTAATCGCAAGGTTAAGTTTGGTCCAGCCAGTCTTTCTTCTAGTGCAATCGCCTGCTCTAGGACTGTCAAGGTATGTTCATAAACATCTTTGTGATGGTGGTGCTCATCGATTTCTAATTTTAATCTAGGAATCTCTGGTAAAAATTTATCGGCTAGCCCGGTTTCTACCAAAAGAGTTAGACCAAGTCTTGGGTTTGGGCTCATCAAGGTTTTAATAAACTCATCTCGAATACGTTCTGCAGAAATAATACTTAGGCGATCGGCCATTTTTTTAATCGCAGTAACTACTGATGGGTCAACATCAAAATTTAATTGACTCATAAACCTTGCTGCTCGCATCATGCGAAGTGGGTCATCGCTAAATGAATCTTCAGCAGTGCCCGGTGTTTTAATTAACTTACTTTGCAAGTCTGCGATTCCACCAAATAAATCTAAGAAGGTAGGCGGCTCTGTGGTTAGCTCTAGTGCCATTGCATTAATTGTAAAATCTCTACGTTTTAAATCCCCTTCGATGCTCTCACCGAATTGCACATCAGGCTTTCGTGAATTTAAATCATAACTTTCACTTCGATAAGTTGTTACTTCAACTTCGATCTCACCTTTGCGCGCAGCAATAGTTCCAAACTCTGCGCCAATTTCCCAAACAGAATCTGCCCAAGCTTCTAGAATTTTTTTACTTTGCGCAGGTTTCGCATCGGTTGTGAAATCTAAATCATTTCCAAGTCTGCCTAAAATTGCATCACGAACTGGTCCACCCACTAAAGCCAATTTAAATCCGGCAGCTTTAAAGGCGGCGGCTAACTTGGTTGATTCAGGTGCTCGCTCAATGAGTGTGGCGATAGCAAGTTGTGTTGCCGCATTCACTGAAGTACTCATGGT
Organism: Candidatus Nanopelagicus sp.; assembly: GCA_044347205.1. Lineage (GTDB taxonomy): Bacteria > Actinomycetota > Actinomycetes > Nanopelagicales > Nanopelagicaceae > Nanopelagicus. The sequence continues at coordinate 4,857 of JBIIXT010000058.1, forward strand.
GCCTAAGGTTAGAGCAGAGGGCTGGGCGGTAGCCTTAGGTTATGACCCCAGCAGATAATGCGGGTGGCAAACAGGATTCAACCGATGTGCGCAAAAGCGGACAAAAAACTGGTTCTGGTAGGCCAGCCAAAAAGAGTAATCAATCAAATAAAAAACCTCATAACAGCTCTAGATATGCAAAACGAGTTGATGAGGTTAGCGCTGGTGGCTTAGTCATTGATAAAAGTGGAAGCAAGGGATTGTTAATTGGGCGCCTTGATCCAAAGGATGCTTCACACGAGCGATTGTTATGGTCACTTCCTAAAGGACATATTGAATCTGGTGAGACTCCAGAACAAGCAGCTATTCGCGAGGTTGGGGAAGAGACTGGAATTAAGAGCGAAATAGTTCGCTCATTGGGAGTTATTGATTTTTGGTTTATGGCAAGTGGTAAGCGAATTCATAAAACTGTTCATCACTACTTATTTAAAGAGGTTGGTGGCAAATTAGCGCCCCAAGTTACAGAAGTAGATGATGTGCAATGGTTTCCAATTGAGGAGATCATTAGCAAATTAGCCTATCCAGATGAGCGAAAGTTAATTGCTAAATCAGGTGAATTAAAGCCGTGAAGCGGTTAATCTTTTTTGCCTTAACGGTAATTTTTATATTTCCAGTATCACCAGCAAATGCTGCTACGCCATTAGTAATTACTGAACCGACGCATCGTTTAATCGATGGCAAGTTTATAAATGATCAGTTGAGTACAAAATTACTTCCTACTGGTGAACTAGGAAAAATAGTTTTTAACATTCGGAACATTAATAAAGATTGGCGGGTTGATCCTGCAACACTTGAAGAGATAACCGCTATGAGTAATGGTTATGGCGTAATTGATGGCAGCACACCGGCC
>JBIIXT010000073.1:0-4362 GCA_044347205.1 Candidatus Nanopelagicus sp.
CTGGGTAGCAGCTCCTTATCAATCTAAATCAGATGTTGATGCCAGTTACAGTCGACTAATTGATGCCGCACTTCGCCCCGCGCACAGCGCTGCCGTGCGAATTGGTGTAGCAAGTCATAATCTTTTCCATATTGCTTTTGCGCTAGAGGTAGCAACACAGCGCGGAGTCCTTGAACAACTAGATATTGAGATGTTGGAAGGAATGGCTAATCCAGAGGCGTTAACTGTTGCTAAAGCCTCACTTCGAATTCTCCTTTATGCACCAGTTACTAGGGGAGATGATTTTGCCTCCGCCGTTGCCTATTTAGTAAGACGATTAGATGAAAATACCGCCCCAGAAAATTACTTAAGATCCTCCTTTGAAATTGGTAGTAATCCAATTAAGTTTGCAGAACAAGCTGGGCGGTTTAAGGAATCAATCCAAGAGCGCCACAACATCTCTACTCAAAGCCTTCGGCATGCAGCCCACGATTTCTTTGTTGGTGAAAGCTTTCAAAATGTTGCAAACGCTGACTCAACATTAGATGCAACTCATACTAAAATTACAAGTGAAATTAAATCAATTTTAAGAAATTCAAAGCTTGAAATACCGCTAGTAATCGATGGTGAGGAAATTTTTGATCGGGATGAAGAGACAGGTATTGATCCAAACAATGAAGGATTGGCCTGGTACTCCTATCACGTAGCCAAGAGCGCTGATATTGCAAAGGCGATTAAGGTTGCACAAAAGTCTGCAGATAGCTGGGAAGCGCTAGGCAGTGACGGGCGGGGCAAGATTTTAAATAAGTTTGCGAAAATTATGTTCAATGAGCAGGAAGAAAGTATCGCAATAATGAGCCGCGACGCTGGAAAAACAGTGGCAGAGGCTGATCCAGAAGTTTCTGAGGCGATTGATTTTGCAACCTTTTATAGTAATTGCGCTCTATCTATGGATATGGCGAAGGATTCATCTCCAACTGGTGTGACAGTTGTCGTACCACCTTGGAATTTTCCATATGCAATTCCAGCTGGTGGAATCTGTGCTGCACTCGCGGCAGGAAACACAGTTATTTTCAAATCAGCGCCTGAAACAGTTGCCACATCTTGGCATCTTGTCAATCAATTATGGCGCGCAGGTGTTCCTAAGCAAGTTTTGCAATTTGTTTCAACTCGAGATGATGAGGTTGGAAAAGCTTTAATCTCTCATACTGATGTTCGGGCTGTGATCTTGACGGGTGCATATGCAACTGCGCAGTTGTTCTCAAGTTGGAAAGATGAGTTGAATTTACTCGCTGAAACCAGTGGTAAAAATGCCATGATCCTTTCTGCTTGCTCTGATATCGATGTTGCAGTAAAAGATTTGGTGCAATCTGCCTTTGGACATGCTGGCCAGAAGTGCTCGGCAGCCTCACTGGCAATAGTTGATAAAAGTATCTTTGAAAACCCAGCATTTAAGAAGCAAATGATTGATGCAGTGGAATCTCTTTTGGTGGGGCCAGGTTATGAATTTTCAACAACTGTTGGTCCAATTATTAGGCCACCAGAGGCTGGACTACTTCGAGCTTTAACAACATTAGATGATGAAGAGCAGTGGTGGATTAAACCTAAGCAATTAGATAAAGCAGGTTTCATGTGGTCACCGGGAATTAAAGTTGGAGTTAAACCAGGTGCTTGGTCTCATCTAAATGAATGGTTTGGCCCAGTTCTAGCAATTATGTGTGCACCTGATCTACAAAGTGCGATCACTTGGCAAAATCAAACACCATTTGCCCTAACTGCTGGAATTCAATCCTTAGATAAGGATGAGTGTGAGGAATGGATTGAAAAGGTTGAAGCGGGCAATCTATATGTCAATCGTGGTGTAACAGGGGCGATTGTTAATCGTCAACCCTTTGGTGGATGGAAGCTGAGCTCAGTTGGTGCAACTGCAAAAGCTGGTGGCTTAAATTACTTAGCAACGCTTCGAAACTGGAATAGATTGCAGCATTTTTTGCCCATGAAGGAGCAGGCAAATCGTTGGCTTAAAAATATAGGAACTCTTGCGATAGATCGAAGCGGTTTACACGTTGAAGAGAATATGCAAAGGTATCGCCATTATAAAAAGGGATTTCTGGTTCGAATTGATAGTGGAACTACAAAGGATGAATTAGATTTTTTAAGCTGGTTAAAAAATGATTTAAATGTAAAGTTGCGATTAAGTGCGGAGACTTTAATACCTCGCCTGAATAATTTAGTAGTAGAAAGTTGGGAGGAGTTCGTTGAGCACGCAAGTGAGTTTGATCGGGTTCGATGGTTATCAGCTGAGCTCGCTCCAACAAATGCGTTAATTGAGAGCGGTATTGGCTGTGATCGCAGGGCAATTACTCAGCGTGGTGATATTGAAATTAGTAGATGGTTTTTAGAGCAGAGTGTTTCTATTACGAAGCACAGGTATGGAAATACTAATGCGGGACCAAAGCCAGCTTGCACTGGCCTGATCCTTTAAATAATTAGTGGTGTCCACTTTCTAACTGCTTTATATCCGCCGCTGTCGGCTTAGCAACTGCCTCCGCATTTGATGCACTAAATTTAGCTTGTAACTTAGCGCGGATTCCTTTGGGATTGCGCACACCAGTTTTATCACTTTCCTGAAGCTGGATTGGTGCTTTCTGTTCATGTTGAGTCAGCAGCCATTTACGCTCTGGCGTTAACTCCTCATGGACTTCAACAAACTCACCATGTGGCAACATAACTAGGCGACCAGTTTCGCGGCCATGCAATACCAGTTCTCGGTCAGCTCTTTGGAGAGATAGACAGATTCGCTTCGTAATTACAAATGCAAGCGGTGGTAGCACGATTATGCCAATGCGTGTGCCCCACATGATTTGGTTAATTGTTAAATCAAAGTGCGTTGCAATAATGTCATTGCCACCATTAATCAAGGCAACAATCATGAAGGTTAGTGACATTGCGCCAAGGGCTGTGCGGTTTGGTACATTTCTTGGACGATCTAGAATGTGGTGTTCGCGCTTATCGCCAGTTATCCAGCTTTCAAAAAATGGATATAGCGCCATTCCAGTAAATAAAATTCCAGGAATAATCAAACCTGGTAACAAAATATTCCAGGAGATCGTATGGCCGAAGGCATGCGTCTCCCAAGGCGGTGCCATTCGAACTAAGCCATCGAGCCATCCCATATACCAATCGGGTTGAGAACCAGCCGAAATTTGTGTTGGTGTGTATGGCCCGTAAAGCCAAATTGGGTTAATGGATGCAACAGCGCCGAGTAATGCGGTAACACCAAAGACGATGAAGAAAAATCCGCCAGCTTTTGCCATGTAAACCGGCATTAATGGATAACCAACAACATTCTTCTCAGTTCTTCCAGGGCCTGGATATTGAGTGTGCTTCTGGTACCAAACCAACATTAAATGCACAGTTATAAGGGCTAAGAAAATGCCAGGGATCAGCAGAATATGAACCGTATAGATTCGTGGAATAAATAATTCACCTGGGAATTCACCGCCAAATACAAAGAAGGAGAGGTAAGTACCAACTACAGGCAATGCTTGAATAATCGCCTGCGCAATTCGAACACCAGTTCCAGATAGAAGATCATCAGGAAGTGAGTAACCCAAGAAGCCTTCAACAATTCCAAGAGTTAGCAGGCCAATTCCAAGTAACCAGTTGAATTCTCTTGGTTTGCGAAATGCACCTGTAAAAAACACACGCAGTAGGTGGACCACAATTGCTGCCATAAAGATCAAAGCTGCCCAGTGATGAATTTGGCGCATCAATAGGCCACCACGAATATCAAATGAAATATTAAGGGCCGAGGCGTAGGCTGCTGACATCTCTACATCCTTTAGTGGAACATATGAGCCTTCATAAGTTACATGCTCCATTGAAGGGTCAAACCAGAAAGTTAAAAATGTTCCAGATAAAAGCAGAATTACAAATGAGTAAAGGGCGATCTCACCCAGCATGAATGACCAATGGTCGGGGAAGACTTTAGTTAAATTCTTCTTAAGCCAACGGGCTGAACCAGTTCGCTCATCAACATAATTGGCAACTGTTCCGGTTACGCGCTCACGTGCACTCATGATGATCTCTCCCAGTAGCTTGGTCCGACTGATTCATTAAATGGTTGTTGGGCAATCAAATATCCATCGGCATCGATAGTGATTGCAAGTTGTGGAAGTGGTCTCGCAGATGGTCCAAAAATAACCTTTGCTGCTCTTGTCACATCAAAGGTTGATTGATGGCATGGGCAAAGTAAATGTTTAGTGGTTTGTTCATACAAAGCTACTGCGCATCCCATATGCGAGCAGATCTTTGAGAAAGCAATTATGCCTTCATATGTCCAAGACAAGCGCTCTGCATCTAATTGAAATTCTGCTGGAC
>JBIIXT010000015.1:0-15493 GCA_044347205.1 Candidatus Nanopelagicus sp.
AATTAATAACACAGCATCTTTGCCGATATCTTCTAAGGTGCGTTTTTGTCCTGGGCGCAGCTCTGGCAGAACTTGTGCAACAGCGCCAACTTCAAGGTCTGATGCTTTAATTGGTCGATCACCTGGATCAGTTACTAATCGAGTACCACGTCGCCAAGAGGTTGTCTCCAACGCTTTTCCAGGCAGTGGACCAAGATCTCCCAGAAGCAAAATTGGGGATAGGCCAACTAAGCCAACTGATAGTGCAAGAGTTCGTTTAATTAATGAGCGACGACCCAAACCTGCAACCTCAGATCTTTCCTTAACAGTTGTAACAAATTCTTTTCGATCTATCTCCTCTGATCGCATTTCATGACGCTCTGCGATTACTTCAGTATCTGACATTAAAGTTTTAGCCCAATGAACTGCGCCGAAACCAATACCTAATAACGCAATTGCAAGCCCCATACCAAGTCCTAGTTGGTGTGCATTGGTGTTTCCTAGAACTGGCAGGAACACAAAGCTCTCGGTGTCAATAAAAAGATAAGAGTAAATAAACAGGACGGTGCCAAAAGCTGAGGAGGCAAAAAGAACTGCTACTTGTTGTTCAGCACGCTCTTCAGCAACTGGATCAGTATCAGCCTTTCGGTGCACATGAGCAGGCAATCCTGGATCTGAAAGTGGAGTTAATTCATTACTCATATTTTAAATCCCTTATCTAGCCTTGACTGTAAGCCAGACAGCAATGGCCACTAAAATGCCAAGTCCAAATGTCCAAACAAGTAAGCCTTCAGTTACTGGTCCAACTCGACCAAGTGAGGCACCGCCTAAATTCGGCTCTGATTCAGCGGCTTTAATCCATTTGATAATGGATAACTTCTCCTGTGGCGTAATTGTTTTGTCAGAGAAAACCGGCATTGCTTGTGGACCAGTAATCATCGCTTCGTAAATATGTTTTGGCTCTACACCCATCAAAGTTGGTGCGTATTTTCCTTGTGTTAACGCGCCACCTTGGCCGGCAAAGTTATGACACATCGCGCAGTTGGTTCTAAATAACTCGCCACCTTCTGCAGTATTTCCATCGCGCTCCCACGTAATCTCTTCATTAGTAATAGAAGCTGGGCCAGGTGCAAGTGTGGCAACATATGCAGCGAGTGCGGCAGTTTCCTCTTCTGTATAAAGCGGTGCCTTACGCATTGCTTGTTGGCTCATATCTGCCATTGGCATGCGCCCGGTTCCAACTTGAAAATCAACGGAGGCTGCGCCTACACCAATTAAAGATGGTGCAACTGATGCACCTTCACCATTTAAACCATGACATGAGGAACAACCCTTTAAAAATATTTCTTTGCCTTCTGCGATCAAAGTCGATTTCGCACTTGCCGATAACTCTAATTTTGCGGGGGCAGCAGTTGCAGCAGAGAATGTAAAGCCAATTGATGATAAGGCTATTAATAAAAGTATCGGAGTAGCGAACCTATGGCGGCGGTAGTTTGATAAATATTTCACATTTACCCTTATTTAATTAGATAGATCGCAGAAAACAGTGCGATCCATACGATGTCGACGAAGTGCCAGTAATAGGAAACCACAATTGCTGTTGTGGCTTGATTGTGGCCAAATTTTTGTGCACGAAATACTCTAATTAAAACTACTAAGAATGCGATCAAACCACCGGTCACATGCAAGCCGTGAAAGCCTGTGGTCATATAGAAAACTGATCCATAGGCATTTGATGAAAGAGTTAAATTCTCGGCCACAAGGTGCGCGTACTCATAAACTTGTCCGCCAATGAATATTGATCCCATGATGAAGGTAAGTGCAAACCACTCACGCATTCCCCATTTAGAAACTTCAAGCAGGGTTCCAGTGCGTCGTGCCTGAAAGCGCTCAGCCGCAAATACCCCAAACTGACATGTAATTGATGAGAGAACTAATATCGTGGTGTTGGCAGCAGCAAATGGAATATTTAAAATCTCAGTTGACTCAAGCCAGACTGCTGGTCCCTGCACAGCTCGTGTAGTGAAATACATTGCAAAGAGTGCGGCGAAAAACATTAATTCAGATGCAAGCCAAACAATCGTTCCGACCGCTACTAGATTCGGGCGATTAACCCGATTTACAGTGCCGGCGTATGTGCTCATATGGGTGATTATTCCCGAAATACTTCACTTTGGCTCAATCGTGGGCCGCCCCAAAGCCTTTAACTCTGGGTGAAACTGATCACCCAAAAGAGAGATCCCTTAAAAGGTAGGATTGCCCTCATGAACTCTGCGAAATCGATAACTATCGCCCTTTACTCTGATGATTCAACTGTCAGAGATAGCGTGAGGTTGGCCCTAGGAAAGTCAATCTCCGAGCAGATCAGTATCGGGGAAATAAAAGAGTTTGCCACTGCCAGTGCTTTGCGATTGCATGTGGACAGTAAGAAACAGGTTGATTTATTTATATTAGATGGTGAAGCAGTGCCTGAGGGCGGTATGGGAGTTGCCCGACAATTAAAGGATGAACTTTTTAACTGCCCACCAGTTCTTTTAATTACAGGTCGCCTGCAAGATAATTGGCTTGCAACTTGGTCACGGGCTGAAGCGGTTGTAACCCACCCGATAGATCCTTTTACTTTGGCAAAAAAATGTGCCGCTTTATTTGAAATCGGTTCAGATAATTCTGCAACTGCGGCTAACGCTTAAGTAAGTTAATTTAAATGAGCTGGGAGGAGATCTTCACCGCGCTCGCCAACGGAGTTGATTTAAGTAATTCAGAGGTTACTTGGGCGATGGGCCAGATATTAGATGGCAAAGCAGATGTTTCCCAGATAAAGCATTTTCTTCTTGGCTTAAAGGAGAAGGGTGAAACACCATCGGAGGTAATGGCATTAGTTGAACAGATGCTGCAAAAATCTTCGCCAATAAATATCTCAGAACGAGCAGTAGACACGGTTGGTACGGGCGGAGATGGCGCAAACACCATTAACATTTCAACAACAGCTGCGATTATTACAAACGCAGCGGGAGCTCGTGTAGTAAAACATGGTAATCGCGCCGCCTCATCAAAATCTGGCTCAGCTGATCTACTAGAAGCACTAGGGGTTCGCATCGATCTAACGGGTGCAGAGGTTGAAAAAGTTGTCGCAAAAATCGGTATTGGCTTTTGCTTTGCCCCGATGTTTCACTCATCTATGAAACATGCCGCCGCCGCTCGCAAAGAGTTAGGCATCCCAACTGTTTTTAATATTCTGGGTCCACTTTCTAATCCAGCAAAACCAAAAGCTGCCGCCATTGGTGTTGCCAAAATTGAGTTACTGCCATTGATCTCACAAGTATTAGCAAGTCAAGGAAAAGAAGGTTTTGTTTTCCGGGGCGATGATGGTTTAGATGAGATTTCACTTTCGGGCACCAGTACCGTTTATCAGGTGACAAGTGATGGTATTCAAATGGAGAAATTTGATCCCGCCGAACTTGGTATTGCCACTTCGCCAATCTCAGAGTTAATTGGGGGAGATTCGCAATTTAATGCAGCTATAACTAATGAGATTTTTGCTGGCAAAACTGGAGCACCACGTGATGCGGTTGTTTTAAACGCCGCTTTCGCAATCGCTGCCTTTAAGGCGGATTTTCACCTGCCGCTTCAAACTCAAATTGCTAATGCATATGTGCTTGCAAACCAAGCAGTGGATTCAGGTGCAGCTGCGGCGGTATTAAAAAAGTGGGTTACCTTAAGTAATGAGGTTGCAGGGGCTAGATAGAGGGTTGGCCGTAAAACTTTTTACTCTGAATTCGTTTGGCGTTCTTTGCAAAATCAAATAACTTATCCTCGGTATTTATATTCATGCTTCCCAATCTGCCGAGTAGGCCATGCAGTACTTCAGTAGTTGCTTTGGCATCATCTAAAGCGCGATGATTCGGATCCACATTGCTGCCAAAAAATTGCGCCAAAGTTGATAATTTACAATTGGCGACCTCATCTAATGAAAGTACCTGCCTGGCAATGGTGACGGTATCAAGTACTTTGTAATCTGGCCATGGCAGATCAATTGCTTCTGCGGCGCTCTTTAAAAAAGAGAGATCAAAGGGTGCGTTATGGGCAACCAAGATTATCTCTTCATGATTTCCAACGAATTCAAAAAATAACGGTAATGCTTCATCAATAATTGGCGCGTTAGCCAGCATTAAATCAGTTATTCCCGTCAGATCTGTTATGTATTGCGGAATTGGTAGTAGGGGATTAACGAAACTTTCAAATTTGCCTTGCAGAACGCCGCCTTTAACCTTAATTGCGCCGATTTCAGTAATGGCACTTCCACTCTTAGGAGATGGTCCAGTTGTTTCTAAATCAACTATGACAAAGGTACTTTGACTTAATTCGATGCTCACTTGTGGATCTTATTTCAAGCGACCGACAAGTAGTTAGAGAAAATACGCTTTAATTGATGCAACAATCATTTCTACTGCAATTGCAGCAAGGAGTAAGCCCGCTATTTTTGCTACTAAATCAACGCCGGCATCTTTGATTACTTTTAGGATCTTGGTTGAATACATCAAGGTGAGTCCAATTAAAATATGAACCACAATAATTGCGACAAATAAGGCAGTTATTTGGCCCCAATCTTTGGCATTTTGTACAAAGAGCATGGTTGTAACGATTGCGCCAGGACCTGCTAGCAATGGCGTACCAAGTGGCACTAATGCAACATTTTTACTTGTGCCAGGTTTTTCCTCCGGTGCATACCCAGTAAGTAAACCAAGTGCGGTAATTAACAAGAGCAAACCGCCTGCTCCCTGTAGAGAGGCGAATGAAATATTTAGATAACCAAGTAATAGATTGCCAAATATGGCAAAGGAGATAATTACAAGAAGTGAGATAAATGCGCCCTGCCAAGCCATCCGGCGCTTGCGTTTCTCACTCTCACCCGCTGTTAGGCCAAGAAATATTGGTGTGGCACCTGGTGGATCCAGGATTACGAAAAGGGTGACAAATGCTTGAGCGCCAAAGGTTAGTGCAGATAACGTGGCGATTTGATCCATAGGCGCACTCTAACCTACTTTAATCACATGAGAGTTGAGTTGCATGCAGTGGTTCAATGAATGATTTAAATAGTAAAGGTTTAATTCGCGCCGGCTGGGCGTTACATATATTCACAGCCAGTGGGGTTATTTTTGCGATGATTGCATTGCAGGCAGTAATTGATGGACGAATTCGTGATGGATTACTTTGGTTACTACTTTGTCAGGTAATTGATGGTATTGACGGACCACTGGCAAGACGAATTGATGTAAAAATACATGTTTTAAAAATTGATGGAAATATTTTAGATCTAGTAGTTGATTACGTTACTTGCGTAATTGTGCCAGTTGCATTTCTAGCAACCACGGACCTGCTACCTAAAAATCTAGAAGCTGCGCTAATTACTTTGATTCTAATGACCTCAGCTTTATGGTTTGCCCGGTGCGATCAAGAAACTACAGATTTTTGGTTTAATGGATTTCCGGGATCCTGGAACTTAGTTATTCCATCATTTATTCTGCTAAATACATCTCAAACTCAGGTTCTATTTTTTACTATTGGTTTTGCTTTACTCTCACTGACAAATTTTAAGATTCCGCATCTGACTAAGGTTAAGCACTTAAGGTCGGTGACTCTGCCGCTTTCAATCATTTATCTGCTTAGCCTGACCTACTTATCGTGGAATTATGGAGAGAGCCTAAACTCGCAGTCAAAGATGCTGGCTCAATCAATCCTGATTGCATTTCCCGTTTATCTATTGGTTATTTCTGCAGTCCGAACCCTAACTGGGCGAAAAAAGTAGCCGCCCCTTTACTTCTCTATAACTTTTTTGATACCTCCAGAAAAAGACTTCCGCTTTGAACATCTTTCTGGTTAATATCCACTCATCGAATAAGGCCAATATTTAGCTGGGAGATCGCAATGGCACTAAGTAAAGATGCAAAGAGTTTTACCAAAATAACTCTTGATGAAAGTGAAATGCCGACCCAGTGGTACAACATCATCCCTGATCTTCCATCACCACCGCCACCACCATTACACCCTGGAACACATCAACCAGTTGGACCAGCAGATCTTGCGCCATTGTTTCCAATGGATCTTATTTTGCAAGAAGTTTCAACTGAGTCTTATATAGATATTCCTGGTGAGGTATTAGATGTGTATCGCACATGGCGACCATCTCCACTTTTTAGAGCTCGCCGATTAGAGAAGTTGTTAGACACACCAGCTCGAATTTATTACAAATATGAAGGTGTTTCACCTGCTGGCTCTCATAAAACAAATACTTCTGTGCCACAGGCTTATTACAATAAAAAAGCTGGAATTAAGAAGATAACAACAGAAACTGGTGCAGGCCAGTGGGGAACTGCGTTGGCATTTGCTTGTTCATTATTTGATTTAGAGTGTGAAGTTTGGCAAGTAGGCGGTTCATATGATGCAAAACCTTATCGCCGCCTGATGATGGAGGTTTTTGGAGCAACTGTTCACAGATCACCTTCGCAATTAACAGAGGCTGGTCGCAGATTAGCGTTGGATCCAAAGAATCACTCTGGTTCACTTGGAATTGCGATTTCAGAAGCGGTTGAAGCAGCAGTACAAGATCCTTCAGTTGCATATGCACTTGGATCAGTTTTAAACCATGTTTTGATGCATCAAACAATTATTGGTGAAGAGGCACTGAAACAATTAGCAAAGGTTGGTGAAACTCCTGACCTATTGGTTGGCTGCACCGGCGGTGGATCAAACTTTGCTGGCTTATCCTTCCCATTCATCCGTGAAAAAATGAAAGGTAAGATGAATCCAGAGATTCGCGCAGTAGAGCCAGCATCTTGTCCATCTCTTACTCGCGGAACTTATGCATATGATTTCGGTGATACTGCTGGAATGACACCTCTAATGAAGATGCACACTTTAGGTCATGATTTTATTCCGGATCCAATTCACGCCGGTGGACTTCGCTATCACGGAATGGCGCCACTGGTATCTCATATTTACGAATTAGGAATGATGACTGCAACTACAGTTGGACAAAAAGAATGTTTCGCTGCTGCTATTCAATTTGCTCGTACTGAAGGAATTGTTCCAGCGCCAGAACCAACTCACGCAATTGCAGTTGCAATTGCAGAAGCACTAAAGGCTAAAGAAACTGGGGAAGAGAAGGTAATCCTGACCGCCCTTTGTGGACACGGACACTTTGATCTTGCAGCTTATGATGCATTCCTGAATGGAAATATGGTTGATTCAGAATTAAACGTTGCTGATTTTGAAAAAGCACTATCAGCGCTGCCAGTTCTATAGTTCGCTAGATTTACTTTTTTTCTTTCAGAAGTAATTCATCAACACCAATGCGGTTCGCCGCAAAAGTGTTTACTTTTGCATCACTTGCATAGCCCAGGGATAGACCGCAAAGAAGTCGATAATCCTTTGATACTTCAAACTCTTTGCGCACAACATCATCCCAAATAGCTACTGCGCCCTGTGCGCAACTTCCTAAGCCATGTGCGTGTGCTGAAAGCATCAAATTCTCCATCATTAATCCAGCATCACAGGCTGCGTAGATATGAAGACTTTTATGGATGTAGATAAACATCTCAACTGGAGCGCCGAAGAACTCATAATTCTTACCCCACTGTTTATCTCGCTCCGCTTTATCACCGCGTTTAACACCTAACATCCCATAAAGCTCAGCTCCCACACGTTGGGCACGGGGCTTTAGCTCTGCAACATATGGTTTAACAATGATTCGGTTGCTAGTTGGCAGTCCGTATCTTTTTATTAGAAGCATAAACTTCTTAAAAATATTTCCACTCATGCCTTTAGAAAGCACTTTCCACCTAGCTAGAAATTCATAACTTATACGATCTCGAACATCACCTGTTGCAATAGCCACCTTAAAGGGGCGAGTGTTAGACCAGCTAGGTGCGGATAGGGCATCAACTAAAATTTGATTAATGATCTCTGGTGGCACCTGTGTTGGCAAAAAATCTCTCGTAGATCGGCGAGACCTTATAAAGTTTGATATTTCTGCGGATTTCAAATTATCTTCCATAAAACAAGCCTACTTCAGAAATTCGCTAAATGGACAGTGCGGGAATCAAATCCTGAACTGGTATGAAAAACAAAAAATACTAGTCTGGGCTTATTCTTAAAAGATCTATGCCTAGTAATGCGATTAAATCTGTTTCCGTGCTAACCGAGCCTCTCGACGTATGCGTTGCTCTTGAGGATTTGGCACTGGGACTGCACTGATCAGGTTCTTGGTGTACTCCTCGATAGGATTTTTTAAAATCTGATCTCTTGTACCAACTTCAACGAGGCGACCATCGCGCATTACAGCTATACGATGAGAGAGGATGTCAACCACTGCAAGATCATGAGTTATGAAAAGGCAAGCAAATTTTAGTTTTTCTTGCAAGTTTTGTAGAAGCTCTAGAAATCTAGCTTGAACTGAAACATCGAGAGCAGAAGTTGGCTCGTCGGCAATTAACAAGCTAGGTGTGAGTGCAAGTGCGCGAGCGATGCCAACTCTTTGGCGTTGTCCTCCAGATAATTCATGTGGGTAACGATTTCTATAAGATTTAGGGAGTTCAACGCTATCAAGCAACTCTTCAACTCGTTTATTAAGTTCAGTACCTTTAAATTCCTTTGCAAGTAAGAGTGGTTCTCCAATGCTCTCGCCAATTGATAATCGAGGGTTTAGTGAACTACCAGGGTCCTGAAAGACAATTCCAGTGTGCTTTCGAATATCTCGGAGTTCTTTAGAGGTTGGTTTAGAGATATCTTTTCCAACAATCTCAATTTTTCCTTCAACTACTGGCAACAACCCGATAGATGCCCTGCCAATGGTGGTTTTTCCAGAACCTGATTCACCAACTAATCCAACAATTTCACCAGGATAAATCTCCAAACTGAAATCTGAAACTGCACGGAAGGCGGGTACACGACCCTTTTTGGGGTATTCAACACTTACCTTTTCCAGCTTTAATACTGGTGGCAACCCAATAAGTTCTGGTTGTAGTTCTCGGGCGACAACGGTGCCAAGGTTTGGTACGGCAGCGAGTAACTCTTTAGTGTATGGAAATCTCGGAGCATTAAAAATTTGATCTGAAGTTCCATACTCTATGGTTTTTCCATCCTTCATTACCAAAATATCATCCGCTAAGTCAGCGACTACACCCATGTCATGAGTAATGAGCAAAATTGCTGAATTTAATTTGTCACGGAGATTTCTTATCAAATCAAGAATTTCAGCTTGAACAGTTACATCTAGTGCGGTAGTTGGTTCATCAGCAACCAATAAGCTTGGATCACAGGCCAGGGATTGTGCAATCATGGCACGTTGACGTTGTCCACCAGAAAGCTGATGAGGATATTTGTCAAAGGAACTACTTGGATCTGGAATTTCTACCATTGATAATAGTTCTATTGCTCGTTTTTTTGCTTCTTGTGGTCCTATATCTAGGTGGGTTCGAAGGGTTTCTACTATCTGAAAACCAATTGTGTATAACGGATTAAGCGCAGTCATCGGCTCTTGAAAAATATAAGCCACCTCAGCACCGCGCATTTTGCGAAGCAAAGAAGGTTTAGCTCCAACCATTTCTATATCTTTGATTTTTATGCTGCCAGAGATCCGAGCATTTGTCGCTAGCAAATCCATCAAACTAAGAGCGATTGAAGTTTTTCCAGCTCCAGATTCACCAACAATTGCGAGAACTTTTCCGGCCTCCAATTCAAAACTTGTATCAATTGCAGTGGGGTACCAGACACCATCAACCCAGAAATCAATGTTGAGTTTAGAAACTTGGACAATAGGTTTGCCATTTGTGCTCACTGTATTTCTCCTGCAATACTTGAAACATGGATCAAACTTTTAGGCCTAGAAGTAATTACGTATGGGCTGGTGGCTCTTTCATATTGATCCTTTTGTTTATTGTAAATAGTTTTTGGGTTGCGGATAGTTTTGCGCAAATTTCTTTTGAGTTGATGATTAGCGCGGCATTGGGAGTGATTGTTTACTTGATTTGGATTAAACCAAAAATGGTGCTGGAAAAAGATGTCATTAAAGTTGTTAATCCCTTTAGAACTGACTTGATTGCTTACAGCGATATCTTGGAATTGGAAACTAAGTGGAGTTTGTCCATTGTGCACACGCATGGAAAAAGTAGAGTGTGGGTAGCTCCAGCCACGGGAAAACAAAGGTGGATCGCTGACAAAAAATTTGGTTGGTACGGAAGTGGTTTTCCTATTAGCGATGCCAAAAACATCGGTATGGAGTCGATGAGCGCCAGTCTTGACAGCGTTAGTGGACAGGCGGCTTATTTGATACGCGAGCGAATTAAGAGAGCGCATTAGTTACTCGCCTTATCAACTCTTCTAGCTAACTGACGCTCCTTCAAGGATATGTGTCTGCGCTGACGAGGGTCAAAAGCATCACGCAAACCATCACCAATGAAATTAACACACAAGGCGATTGAAACAATTAGCGCACCAGGCCACCAAAACAACCATGGACTGATACTGAATGTTCCTTGGTATTCAGCTATTAAAAGTCCAAGTGATACATCAGGAGATTTAACGCCAAAACCAAGATAGCTCAAAGCAGTTTCAGCAAGAATTGCACCAGACATCAGAAGCGTGCCGACGACGATAATTATGCCAACTGCATTAGGAAGAATATGTTTAAAAATAATTCTGCTGTTTGAAGCACCAGCAACTCTGGCGGCATCAACAAATTCGCGCTCACGTAGTGTTAGGAATTCCGTTCGAACAAAGCGCGCAAGTCCCATCCAGGCGAAAAATCCAAGCATTAATGCAAGAGGTACTACACCTAAATTTCCATACTTAAATCCGATAACTGATCCAACAACAATCGTAGGAATTACTAAAAACATATCAGTAACTCTCATCAAAATTGAATCTACAATTCCGCCAAAAAATCCAGCGACTGCGCCAACAATTGTGCCAATTATGATTCCAAGAAAACTAACGATTACCATCACCATTAGTGATTGCTGTGCGCCACGTGCTACTAGAGCAAAATAATCCGTTCCAATCGCATCGGTACCAAATGGGTGATTTCCAAATTGAACTCCATCTCCATCTAAGAATGGAGGAGCTAAATCAAGAGTTGGGCATCCAGTAACGCCGCCGTTGCACATGCTAGCGATAGCACCTTCTGGGTCTATGTCGGTGACTGAGTATGGCCACCATCCTGGTATTTTGACCGAAAAATTCCCAAAGCCTAAGGCAATTCCAGTTGATGAGAACACAATTATGACGATAGATATCAAAGTAATAATTGAAGCAATTGCAGCTTTGTGCTTTAGGAATCTCTTTATGATGATTTGTCGTTGAGTAAGCCCAATAGTGTCTCGACTCTGAATCTCTAACTCGTTGCCGTCAATACCTGTGTCAGATTCCGGCTCCTTGTTTTTCATGGATACCTACTTCCTAATTCTTATTCGCGGATCAACGACGCCATATAGAAGATCTGCCACAAAGTTTGCTAATACGGTGAGTGTAGCGGTGATGACGAAGACGCCCATAAATAAATTCAAGTCATAGCTTCTTAATGCAGAATTAAAGAGTGAACCCATTCCCTTCCAAGCAAAAACACTTTCAGTAATGATTGCGCCACCTAATAATCCTGCAAAATCATTCACTAAAACTGTTGTCAAAGGAAGCAATGCATTACGCATGCCATGACGAACAATAACTGTTCGCTCACTTAATCCTTTAGCTCGCGCAGTTCTTATGTAATCCATATTCAACACCTCGAGTAAACTTCCTCGAGAAAATCTCACATATCCCGCAAATGAAATAAGGGTGAGAGCGAAAGTTGGTAGCACAAGGTGTAATGCCGTATCTAGGCCAGAGATCCAGAAATTCTCAAGTTGTTCAGGGCTTAGCATGTCATTTGATTGTCCTAAAGTTGGAATAGGTCTGTTATTGATGGCATCAGAGCTCATATAGGTAGCAAACTCTCTAAAGAATCTATCTAAAATAATAGGCAAAGTCGCAATAAGTGCAGTGAAGAAACCCACTCGGATGTAAACACGTCTATCTATGGAGCTGACAAGGTAGCCAATAGCAATTCCAATTACAATTGTCACTGAGAATATTGCAAAGACATTAAAAATAGATGCAGTTGAGGACATCAAAGCCTGTAATGGATAATACAAAAGTGCGATAGAGGTGGCTGTGGCAAATCCAGCAATGCGACCTTTCTGGCTATCCATGCCAGTTGTAAGCTGAATTACAATTACTGCACTGCAAAACGCTAGGAAGGTGATTCCAAATATGCCTAGCGAAGGATCGATAAACCAATTCGATTGACTCATAAAAGTAAGCAACGATCCGATAAAGACGGCTCCCACCGCTACTACTGAAAAGAACTGGGACCTTGGACCACCTACAAAACCTGCAATTATGAAACCCAATACTAATGAAATTGTGACAATAGCCGTTGGAGGAATCTGTGGGCTAGCTAAAAAATCATTGAACTGAATTGCCATAAACTCTTTAAGTAATACGGCGACCCAAAAGATTGGAAGCGAAAACAGTAGGAATGATGTAAATGTCATTACGTAATCAAACCGACTGTATTGGCGAATAGCTGTGATCACCCCGACAGAAATTCCAAGGATAATGGCAAGAAAAGTTGCAGTGATAACAAGTTTGATTGTTACCGGAATAGCTTGAGATAGCATTTCAATCACAGGAATTTCACTACGCGTCATGCCCATATCGAAATCGCCCCACAACCCTGCCACAATCCCGCGCAACCAAGAGAAATATCGAATTGGTGGGGGGACATCTAGTTGAAGGTTCCTGATCGTGGAAGCAATCAGATAATCCCTGTTTTGTTCAGTACTTTCAGTAAATGCAGACAAAGGATTTGATGAATAGGCTTGCAGGTTATACGCGATGAAGCTTGCACCAAAAACGATCACTAGCATCATGCTAAGTCGCCTTAAAACATACTGAAACAAAATTTCACCCCGACTGCGGGTACACCGCACAAGATTGGTGCATCCAAATGATGCTAACCATATTCACGCTAGTTGAGCTAAATAGAACTGAGGTGGTGTGACCCACCTCAGTTCTACTGATCTATTTTCTATCTATTGGTTAAAACGACCACTCGAAGTAGTTCCAAGTGATGTTGTTACCGATTGGTGCTGGCTTAATGCCTTTCACGGCCTTATTCCAAGCACTGATATTTGGGTTTGTGTAGAGCCCAAGTGTCCAATAGTTATTAACAATCAACTTTTCAGCAGATAGTCGAAGTGTTGCTAGTTCCTTTGGAGTCAGGATTTCACTTTCCATTTTCTTCAAAATAATATCAAGTGCTGTATCTGACCAGCCTTGGTTATTATTTCCACCATCAGTTTTGAAGACAGATACTCCATTTGACTGACTTAAGCTGGTTAAGCCCAAGCCATACATTGCCAAATCGTATTTGGCCTCATCGATGTCATCGAAGAAGGTTACGTCTCTAGCTACATCTTCAACATCAAAACCAGCTTTTTTCGCTTCAGCGATAACTAACTTAGCCATGTTGTTTCGAGTCGAATTGTTATAGTGGATGAACTTCACTTTCACTAATGGATTATCTTCAGAAGCGGTTGGGAAGTACTTCTTTACCAGAGTCAAAGCCTGAGCCGTGCGCTCAGCCTGTGTTCCCTTGGAATAGATATCAACCCCTGAATCCTTAACGATCGCCTTGTATTCAGTTGAACCCTGGAATGTGAATTCACTATCCAAAGGAGCAGCAGTTGATTGGATTGGCTTAATCAGCACATCCACCATTTGCTGACGAGGCAAAGCAAGGAGCATGGCTTTACGAAGATCTTTCGCTCTTGCACTGTTTCCTGCAAATGGACCAGTGTAAGCATCAGATTTTCCTTGACCAGCATCTGTGCGAATGCGGAAGTGTGAGTAACCTCCACCTGCCTTAATTAAGGTTGTTACATTCGGCATTGCTTCTAACGTGACTTTATCAGCTGCAGTTGCAGTTGTGTTGTAATAAACATCAATGTCACCATTTCGTAACGCTTGCACGGATGCAACGTTATCGGTGATGATCTTGATAACCACAGTTTTTACTGGATTTTTGGTAGCCATCGCAGGTCCAGATTTGTACTTAGGATTTCTTACCAAAACCATTGAGTCACCAAGAGTGAATTTAGAAACAATAAAGCCACCATTGCTGATTAGAAGTAATTTGTTTGTGGAATCATCAATTTTTGTGATGTTGTATCCCTTAGTCCAAACATCTCCCATTGCCTTTAGTTGAGCAGTGTTCTTTGAAGTAAATGCTTTAAGAAACTTTGCTCTTGCAGCTTCGTTTACCGCAGCAGATTGAAGATTTTTCTTACCATCTGCGATCAAAGAAAGAGAGTGAACAGGAAATGGAACGGGTGCTAAAAGTTCCCAATCCGGTAGCGGTTTATCAAACTGCACCGTTAGTGACATTTTGTCTGCACTTAACTTTGGCAGGCCAACAACATGACTTCCGTAGGTTGAACCATAACTTGCACTATCAAATGCAGGTTTGACTCCAGCTGTAGAAGCTGGATCTCCGATGCCCGCTTCTTTTGAATACTTGTCAGCGGCAACTACGTGGGAGAGAAGCAAGTCCACAGCGTTGATTGGTGTTCCATCTGACCATTGCTGTCCTTTTGCTACGGTGTACTGAATCTGGAAATCTTTTGCGGTTTTCTTAACAATTTTCATTGAACCGAACTTGGTGTTCATGACAAGCTTTGGATCATTGTCGTAGTAGAAAAAGCCCATGTTGGTAAGAGAACCAGGTAGAGCGTTATAAGCAGTGTTACCTTCAATGGTGCCTGAATTTAAAGATGTTATATCTGCGCCAGATAACAAGGTGACAGTAGATTGAGTTGCAGCTTGTGCTGGGGAGATTACCCCTGCAGCAATTGCAGTTGATAATAGAGCCGAAGATGCAAGCGCAGCTATCGCTCGAGTTACAACTTTTCTATTCATTTAGATCATCCTCCTAGGATTTTACTTACCGATTTCTGCCTTCGTGCCATTAATTAAACAGCCGAAGTAACAGAGTGAGCCAGCATAAAGGAAATATCACAGGCTTGACTAGCCCCAAAAAACTTAATTTTCGGCGCCACTCCCAACTTTCTCACTCTGGATTGCAGGGGACGCTCTCTTTGGATGTGGTTTGGCGATTAGAAGTTACAAATTTATCCTGCCGGCAAAAGCCAAAATCGTAGAGCTGATTCTTGAGTGATTCAATAATATTCAGAGTGGACGATACTGGGATCGAACCAGTGACCCCTTCCATGTCAAGGAAGTACGCTACCGCTGCGCTAATCGTCCGCGGTTTAAATACTACTAGCGACCGAAATCATCCTCAACACGTTCAATGTCATCCTCACCAAAGTATGTGCCGGTTTGAACTTCGATAAAAACCAATTGCGTTGATCCAGTATTTGAAATTCGATGCAGTTGATTGATTTTTATATCTACTACT
>JBIIXT010000059.1:0-5571 GCA_044347205.1 Candidatus Nanopelagicus sp.
TTCCAGATTTCTTAAACTCCTTGATTACCTCTGCTAGATAAGGCTGAAATGCTTCAGCAACTGGAATTCCTCGAACTTGAACTGGCGCTAACCATGCTGGGAATGCTCCTGCATAGTGCTCTGTAAGTACGCCAAAGAATCTTTCAATCGATCCGAATAATGCTCGGTGAATCATTACGGGCTGTTGTTTTGTTCCATCCGCAGCCGCGTACTCTAAATTAAATCTTTGTGGCAATTGAAAATCTACTTGAATTGTTGACATCTGCCATGTGCGACCAATTGCATCTCGTGCTTGCACAGAGATCTTTGGTCCATAAAAGGCTGCACCACCCGGATCAAGAATCAACTCTAAGTTCTGCTTAAGAGCTGCTTGTCCAAGGGCTTCAGTTGCTGCAACCCAATCACTTTCTTCACCTACTGATTTCTCTGGATTTCGAGTTGAAAGCTCTAGGTAGAAATCCTCTAGTCCGTAATCACGAAGTAGGTTAAGTACAAAGGTTAAAAGTGAATCTAACTCCCCTGCCATCTGATCTTTTGTGCAGTAGATATGTGCATCGTCTTGAGTAAAGCCCCGAGCGCGAGTGATGCCATGGACAACGCCAGATTTTTCGTAACGATAAACGGTGCCGAATTCAAATAATCTAAGTGGCAGATCTCGATAAGACTTAGCAGAAGATTTATAAATCAGATTATGAAATGGGCAATTCATCGGTTTCATATAGTATTTTTGGCCAGCTTTTTTTATACTTCCATCAGCATGATGCTCTTCATCCATAATCATCGGTGGATACATACCGTCGGCATACCACTGTAAATGCCCGGAGGTTTCAAACAGTGCAGCTTTTGTTAAATGTGGTGAGTAAACAAACTGATAATCCTCTTCTTCATGGCGCAGGCGAGAGTAATCCTCCATCGCTCTTCGGATGATTCCACCTTTAGGATGAAATACAGCTAAACCAGAACCAATCTCTTCCGGAAATGAAAACAGATCTAGTTCGGCGCCTAATTTTCGGTGATCACGCTTTTCAGCTTCAGCGAGTAAAAATAGATAGTCATCTAACTCTTTCGAGCTTGGCCAAGCCGTGCCGTAGATTCTTTGCAACATTGGATTCTTTTCAGATCCGCGCCAGTAGGCACCAGCCGCCCTCATTAATTTAAATGCCGGTATGTGTTTAGTCGATGGCAAGTGCGGACCACGACATAAATCACTCCAGACCGCATTACCGTCCCTGCCTAAATTGTCATAAATACTTAACTCACCTTTACCAATTTCAACTGCAGCATCATCTTCGAGGTTGCCACTTTTTAATCCAATTAATTCGCACTTATAGGGCTCATGCTTTAATTCCTGAAGTGCTTGTTCCTCAGTTACTACTCGGCGCTTAAATCTCTGTCCGGCCTTAACAATTTTACGCATGGCTGTTTCTAACTTTTCTAGATCAGCGGGTGTGAAAGGAGTCTTAGGATCAAAATCGTAATAAAAGCCATCTCGAATCGGGGGTCCGATTCCTAATTTAGTTTCTGGGAACACCTCTTGCACAGCTTGTGCCAGAACGTGTGCGGTGGAATGACGCAATACATTTAAACCCTCTGGTGACTTAATACTTACAGATTCAACAGCATCACCATCTTTAAGGTCACTCCAAAGATCCCTTAATTCACCATTGATATGACAAACAACCACATCAGAATCTGAAGCAAATAAATGGGTTGGCTTTTGATCACTTTCAATTGACTGCGCTGAGCCATTGACAATTACTTTGATTAGCCCAGACATGAGGCTAGGTTATCAAAGCCCACCAGCGCTAGCTGTTATTTACCCTCTTTAACGAATGTATATATACCAAATTACGAGTAATACTAATGAAAAAGCAAAAAAAGTTGCCAATAATATTTCTCGGTGTTCTTTCTTCAAGCCAGTCTTGCTGGCAGCTTTACTTGCACTCTCCTTGGCTCGCTCTAACACCATTGAAGCCCATGCAAACTCAGTAGCCAAAATTCCTAGTCCTGCAAAAATTATCAACCAACCAGGTCCAGGTGTGATTAAAAAAACCAGACCAATAACCGTTACCGCCCCACCTATAACACCAATTAGAACTCGTTTGGCCAATGCTTTCATGGATTTAGATTACCCATTAATTTCAAATCTAGAGACTCGAGCAAGGCATCCCCCTTTTCGTTGCGGGAAAATAGCTTCTGATCAATTTTTTCAATACGCTGCATCAGCCTAATAGATGAGCTTGTGTAAACACATTGTGCCTTTAACAAATCTTCATAAGTAATTACCGCCTCTTTAACACCAAACCAATAAATCAGCAGCTCTCGCATGATGCCCGGCAGGCAACCAGTTGAAGTATGTGGAGTTATCCAGCCTTGATCAGTAAGCAAGATTAAATTAGCCAGGCCAGTTTCTATTACTTCATCTCGCTCATTAATAAAAATGGCATCATCAAAACCCAAACTTTCGGCATACCTTAAGGCGGTGATCGAGTCAGTATATGAGAGTGATTTAATTCCAGCGGTTAATGATTTACTATTTTTTGTATAAGGAAACTTAGTTAAAGAGGCGCTCTCTGAAATTTCAGCAACTGGTTGCAGAGTTAAAAACCATCCACCATCTCCCAGGCAAACCACCCTTAATCTGTTGCGACCGATCTCATCCTTTAAAATCTTCTCAATTGCAAGTTCAATATCTATTTTGGGCGGTGTCGTGATTAATACCTTTTCGGCAGCTTTTTCTAATCTAGCAAAGTGTCGATCCCAAGCAATAGCTACCTGATCAATACTTAGGATGGTTTCAAATACTCCATCACCACGTAGTAGTGAGCTATCTATCGGCAAAACATTATCCGATTCTGAAACCACGCCTTTATAAAAACTTTTCATCTTTGATTTCCGCCAGCGATACTTATCAATCGCCGAGCTTTCAACTCCGTCTCTTCCCACTCTGCTGCCGCTTGGCTTTGCCAGGTAATGCCTGCGCCAGTACCAAAATGTATTTGCCCATCTTCATAACTCCAAAAGATACGGATACCAACTGACAGATTCGCTCGGTTTTCTTGGCTCCAGCCAATTACTCCGCAGTATGGGCCACGCTTATCATTTTCTAACTTCTGAATAGTTTTTAAAGCCGAACTCTTCGGGGCGCCACTGATTGATCCAGCCGGTGTTAACACTTTTAGAATTTGTGGCCATTTCACAGCATCTTCTATTTCGCCTACAACATCAGAAACCAGGTGATACAAACCAGGATGTTTTTCAGTTGCCAATAACCTTGGGACATCAACAGTACCCGCCTTACAAATTTGGCTAAAGTCATTTCGCATCAAATCAACGATCATTATGTTTTCTGCCGTGTCTTTCTCACCAAAATCAGCTGTTTCAGATGTGCCCTTAATCGGTGATGATTTAATCAACGCACCCTCTCTACTTAAAAATAATTCTGGGGAGGCGGATGCAATCTCGATCCCCGGCAACTTCAAGTAAGCGGCGTATGGCGATGGATTCTCTTGCAAGATTAAATTTGCTAAACCGAGCAATGATTGCGCAGAGTTAGCACTAAGTACTCGACAAAGGTTTACTTGATAAACCTCACCACGAGCGATTAAATCCTTAATACGGTCAACATTTACTTCATACTCATTTTTACTTTGCGAAGTAGACCAATTGGTGTCCAATTTTTCCCAGGTTGCAATTGGTAGTGATGCCCTTGTAACTGATGCAAATCTGGCAGCTAGAAATTCGGACTCAAAATTTTGAACTACCGCCCAGAAACCTGGCTGATCCAACGATTTTGGATCACGTGAAATTTCTACGCAATCGGTGGCCAATTGCCCATCCATCCAAAAAATTGAATTAGATAGCTCCATGTTTGAACGGTACCTGCTTGCACCGAGATTTGCGGATGTGCCAACTGGTTTGGGATACGATAGATTTCACCCCGCAGTATGCGGACGTAGCGCAGTTGGTAGCGCGGAACCTTGCCAAGGTTCAGGTCGCCGGTTCGAACCCGGTCGTCCGCTCCAAATTTTTACTCTTACGATAAATGCAAATAGCTAGGTCGGATGGCCGAGAGGCGAGGCTCGGGACTGCAAATCCCGCTACACGGGTTCAAATCCCGTTCCGACCTCCAAAACTTAAGCAAGTGGTGGTCTTGAAATAATTGCCTTGCAATTTCTTAAAGTAAAGCTTCCTGCTTGATGTGCGATCACAACTGCATCACCAGCTTCAACTAAAAAGTTCTCTCCGTTCTCAAATGCCAAACTGCCGCTTCCTTCCAAGATTAATAAGATTCCAAAGCCGGCTGCAATCGGTGTCTCATCCTCCGCCAAGAAATCGGCTCTGAAATAATCATCGGCAATTGAATTGAAAATTCTTTTTGATTTTTTATCATTCGGTTCGAAGCGGGTAATTATTTGTGCATTCTCGGCATCACTTAGTGGATCCAACCTCAATGCATCTAAAACTACGTCATATCCGAGATCTAAATGTCCATCTTTATCTCCATCAACTGCAAAGCCATCCCATTCAAGCAAGATAGATAGATCTGTAGGTTCTTGTAGTTCTAGTACAAAAATTCCCGCCTCAATCGCGTGGGCCACACCCGCTGGCACAAACACAGCATCCCCAGCTTTTACATTCAGAAAATTTAATGAGTCCAATAATCCTTGCGAATTATGATCGGCAACTAATTTGGCCACCTCTGCCTTACTCATTTTTCGATTAAAACCAACTCCAACCTTTGCATCCTCTGGTGCGTCCAAAATTATCCAAGCCTCAGTTTTGCCATGATCTAAATGCAATTTATCAGCAGCGAATTTTCTATCTGGGTGATAGTGAACAGGTAGGCGCTGATCTGGATCTAGTAACTTAACTAAGATTTCAATTGAGCTGCCATATTTTTTAAAGTGCTTCTCACCTAGCCACGTTATTGGATTAGCCTTAATTTCATCCCGCAGTAATTTTCCATCTGCCAGATGTGATAAACCATTGATTGATTGCCCAAAACGTGTGGTCGTTGATGCAATCCACTCCTCTGGACGCATTGGCCCACCTGGACCTTTTCGCAATTTCCCGATCCGATTTCCGCCTCGATAGAAGTGATCGAATTGGTTTGAAGGTAGCTTGGCGACAAGTGGGCCTGAATTATTCATCTTGCTAGTTTAAAGGTTAAAATCCGATCATGCTAGAAAAGTCGGATCGTCCATGGGGTCGATATGAAGTTTTGCAAGAGAGTCCTAGTTTTAAAGTGAAGACAATTTATGTTAATCCCGGCAAGCGGATCTCATATCAGCGTCACCAAAAAAGAGCCGAACATTGGTATATCGCAGAGGGCTCTGGTGAAGTAACAATTGATGGTCTCATTTCTTCAGTAAATCCAGGTTCAGTAGTAGATATAAAAATCAATCAACTGCATCGAATTTCAAATACTGGATCAACGCAATTGGTTTTTGTCGAAGTTCAAACCGGCACATACTTTGGTGAGGATGACATTGAACGTGTTGAGGATGATTTCGGTCGCTAGTAGTATTTAAACCGCGGACGATTAGCGCAGCGGTAGCGTACTTCCTT
>JBIIXT010000060.1:0-5505 GCA_044347205.1 Candidatus Nanopelagicus sp.
CTGCGAAGCGTTTTTAGCCATGTGCGCAACCTATGACGGCGTATGTGCAAAGGCAAGGATGTTGAAGTATCTTTTGCGCATGTCGCAGGAAAATTTAGTTCAAGCGCAGGCGCAGCCGCCATCAATTACTGATGGTCGAGTTTCGGGCTTCTCCGTGCATTTGAGCAATTTCGATGGCCCTTTTGACTTATTGCTGCAGTTAATTTCCCGTCACAAGATGGATATCACCGAGGTTTCCTTGGGAGCTGTAACTGATGAATTCATCGCCTATATACGCCAGCTCGAGCATTCAGAGGAAGGCTGGGATCTAGATAAAACAACGGAGTTCTTAGTTGTTGCGGCAACCCTGCTCGATCTAAAGGCTGCAAAGCTTCTACCGTCAGGTGAGGTAGATGATGAAGCAGATTTGGCCTTGCTTGAAGCAAGGGATCTTCTTTTCGCCAGATTGCTTCAGTACCGGGCCTTTAAGGAGATTGCTGCGATTTTCCTGGATCGAATTGATCGGGAGGAGAAAAGTTTTCCAAGAACTGTCTCACTTGAACCTCATTTCGCCCAATTACTCCCTGAGGTTCTAATTGGAGTAGGCCCAGAGCGATTTGCCGCAATCGCAAACCGAGTTTTAACCCCGAAAACCACGCCTACATTCTCAATTGATCACCTGCATAGGCCCTTGGTCAGTGTTGCAGAGGAGGCGGCGGCCGTGGTTGAGCATCTACGTAAAAGCGGGCGAGCTACCTTCAGAGCCTTGATTGAAGGGGCACAATCGACCTTGGTGGTGATCGCTAGGTTCCTAGCTTTACTTGAGTTATACCGTGAGGGCGTCGTTAGGTTTGAACAAGTCATCTCACTTGGAGAATTGCAGGTTACTTGGGTTGGCACAGCAACTGGTGAGGTTGCCGTTAGTGATGAATTTGATCTACCCGTTATTCCAATTGATGAGATAGAGAGTGAGACCGATAATGTCTGAAGTTGAACTTCAACGTTGCCTAGAGGCGATCCTGATGGTGGTCGAGGAGCCAATTTCAGAGGTAATCCTTGCTCAAATCATCGAGCGTCCAACTGAAGAGATCAGGCAGGGCTTATTGGATATGGCTCAGAAGTATCAAATGGAGGAGCGAGGTTTTGAATTACGCCAGGTTTCCGGCGGGTGGCGTTTTTACAGCCATCCAGATATGGCTAACCTGGTTGAGAAGTTTGTATTAGATGGTCAGCAAGCTCGTTTAACTCAAGCTGCCCTTGAGACACTTTCAGTTATCGCCTACAAGCAGCCTGTTTCTCGCGCCCGCGTTTCTGCAATTCGCGGTGTGAACGTAGAGGCTGTCATGAAAACATTGGTTTCCAGAGGTTTGGTCGAAGAAGCAGGAATAGAAGGGGAAAGCGGTGCTGTCCTTTATAAAACAACTTCATTTTTCCTTGAAAAATTAGGCCTTAACGCGACAAGTGATCTTCCAGCCCTAGCGCCTTTTCTGCCCGATATTGATGGGCTTGATGAATTACTTGCCAATTTAACTGAGTAAGAAGCGGTTCCAATAGCGTTTTTAAAGGGTTAAACTTTAAGGGTGCCTTTAGTTAGATTAAATAAAATAATTGCCGATGCTGGAGTTGCCAGTCGCAGAGGCGCTGATCAACTAATTCTTGATGGGCGAGTTACAGTTGATGATCAAATCATTATTGAATTAGGTGGAAAGTACGATCCACAAATTAATAAGATTGCAGTTGATGGTGAGAAAATTAATGCAAAAAAGTCTAATTCTTATATAGCATTTCATAAACCAGCGGGCGTTATTTCAACCATGTCAGACCCGGAAGGTCGATCGAATCTAGGTGATTTTTTCAAGGAACGTGGAGATCGACTTTTCCACGTTGGGCGTTTGGATCGCGATTCTGAGGGGTTAATTCTGTTAACTAACGATGGGGAACTAGCTCACCGAGCAACCCATCCATCCTATGGGTTAGAAAAACGCTACCTTGTAGAAATTGAAGGGGAGTATTCGAAATCTACGACGGATCAACTCCTGCAAGGTGTTCGGCTAGAGGATGGCTTGGCTAGGGCTTTGAAGGTTGTTCTGGTTCGTTCAATCTCCAAGAACCATCACTGGATTGAGATCACCATTCATGAAGGCAGATATCACATAATCCGAAGATTAATTGAAGCGCTAGGTATGAAGGTAGTAAGGCTAGTCAGAATTGATTTCGGTCCTATAAACCTAGGAGACATGAAAGAAGGCCGCCATCGAGTGTTAAACGAGGTTGAGGTGCTTAATCTATTTACCCTTTTAGGTTTAAAAAGTTAAAACGACATTGCTATTACCTGTTTAGCGATAAATCTCTATTAGCAAACCCGTCTTATATCGATAAATAGTCTTATATGAGCGCAATTTCGTGTTAATAAATCGTTTTGTAGACATT
This sequence comes from Candidatus Nanopelagicus sp., assembly GCA_044347205.1. Taxonomy (GTDB): domain Bacteria; phylum Actinomycetota; class Actinomycetes; order Nanopelagicales; family Nanopelagicaceae; genus Nanopelagicus. The sequence goes on from JBIIXT010000060.1 coordinate 2,410, forward strand.
TTCGACTTAAGACGAATAACCTTTTAACTGTTTGTCGTTAATAATTATAAATCTAAACTGATAAAGCGACACATTCACTTGTTTATTTATATTCAAACACCATCTGCTTACCTCTCGCTACCATAAGGTTATGAGCACAAGGGGTATACGAGGAGCAACCCAGATACCGAGGGATTCTCAAGAGGCGATCAATGCTGGCGTCCTTGAATTGGTTAAGACGATGTTGCTTGAGAACTCTGTAATCAAGGATGACCTTGTATCTATTATCTTTACAGCAACAGTGGATTTGACTGCCCAATTTCCAGCCGCCGCTGCTCGAGAACTGGGTTTAGGTGATGTGCCCCTTCTTTGTAGCGTTGAGATAGATGTTCCCGATGCGCTACCTCGCGTAATTCGGGTGCTTATGCATATTAATTCGGAGAAATCTTTGGCGCAGATCAAGCACATTTACCTACATGGCGCTGCAGCTCTTCGTAAAGACATCGCGCAATGAGAATTGGCAACGATTTCCTGGTTCAAATACGATGAAAGTACGCGTAATTGGTGCCGGTTTAATCGGAACCTCCATAGCTTTGGCTCTAAAACAAGCAGGCTGCACGTTGCAAATGGTAGACATCGATCCAGTGGCGCAGAAACTGGCGAATAAATTAGTTGATGGTCGAGAGCTTGATGTAGTTGATGTGAACATAATTTCTGCAGATCTGGCTAACAACAAATCTCTAATTTTAAAAGCTTTGAAAGAGAATAAAGAATCGATAGTTATCGATATTGCAAGTGTTAAGTCTAATCTTCTACAAGAGATTGCAAAGTTATCAGAGAATTGCCAAAATTTCGTTTCATCTCATCCGATGGCCGGTCGCGAAGTCGGGGGAGGGCACTCTGCTCGTGCTGATCTTTTTAAGGGTAGGGCTTGGATCGGAATTGAATCTGATGAAACTTCGCAAAAAGCACGCGAATCACTTGAATATATTGTGAAAAGTTGTGGGGCTACCTTGTACTGGTTTTCAGATAAAGAACATGATGAAATCGTGGCCCGAATATCGCATCTACCTCAGGTCATTAGCTCAAGTCTAGGTAACTTAATCAATGAATCCAGTGGATCATCCCTTAATTTAGCTGGCCAAGGATTGCGTGATGTCATGCGTTTAGCCGCTTCAGATTCGCATTTTTGGTCTCAATTACTAATTGAAAATGCAAATTCCGTTTCTTTAAATATTAAACAAATGGTCAACAAAATGCAGCAATTAGATTCTTTAATTGAATCAGGAAACCAGGATGGCATAAGCAAATTTTTGATTAAAGCAAATGATGGTTTCAAAAAAATACCAGGAAAGCACGGATTATCGCCAAGGAATTACGCATTACTTTCTGTTGTGATAAATGATGAGGCGGGTCAATTAGCGAAGATCTTTAATGAATGTGCAGAGGTTCAAATCAATATTGAAGATTTAAGCATCGAGCATTCACCGGGACAATTAACAGGATTAATCACCTTGTCTGTAGCTGAAAAAGACTCGCAAAAATTATCTGATCATTTATCTGCATGCGGTTGGGATGTTTTTCAAGTAAAAAGTCGATAAACAAATAAAACTGCTTCGATTACTCTTTTAAAAGATACAATCAGATCATGAATAATCTAGTGTTAGCAATAGATGGTCCCAGCGGATCTGGGAAGTCATCTACCGCCAAAGCACTTTCAATCCGTGCTAATTGGAGTTACCTTGACACTGGAGCTCTTTACCGGGCAGTGACTTTTTTAGCATTAAAGAACTCTGTTGATAATGAAGAGCAGCTATTCACTCTACTTAAATCTTCTTCAATCGATTTTACGTGTTCACCGAAGGATCCAAAAATTTTCCTTGATGGCGCAGATATAACCGAGGAGATTAGATATCAAAGAATTAATGATTCAGTAAGTATTTATAGCGCAATGCCTGCAATTAGAAAATACCTGCTTGATTTGCAACAAAGCTACATTGAAAGTGCACCGGTTGGAATCGTTGTTGAAGGCCGAGATATTGGAACAGTTGTCGCACCGAACGCACCGCTTAAAATCTATTTGCATGCAGATATTCAAGCCAGATCAGAGCGACGTGGAAATGAAACCCTTGAGAAAATTTCTACAAATGAGATAACAGATTCACTCTCAGCACGGGATGAAATGGATTCAAATCGTGAATTATCTCCACTTGCTAAGGCTGAAGATGCGGCAGAGATAGATTCAACCAGGCTTTCTCTGCAAGAAGTTGTTGATCAAATCTGGAAGTGGATGCAACAGCGAAATTTGCTAGGACTTCCAACAATTGCAGTTATCGGTCGACCAAACGTTGGAAAGTCAACATTAGTAAATCGCATGATCGGGCGTCGTGAAGCAATCGTTGAAGATACCCCTGGAGTAACTCGAGATCGCGTTAAGTATGAAGCCGAATGGAATGGTCGTAGATTCTTTCTTGTTGACACTGGCGGCTGGGAAGTAAAACCAGAAGGAATAAGTGAAAAAATAACTGCTGGGGCCGAATCTGCAATTGCTGAATCAGATTTAATTATGTTTGTAATTGATGGGCAAATTGGGGCACTGGATGAAGATCAATCTCTGGTAACTCTTCTTAGAAAAAGTAACAAGAAAGTAATCCTGGTAGCGAATAAAATTGATAACGCAGCTGATGAGTCTGATGCCTACGCACTTTGGAATTTAGGACTTGGCGAACCTCGATTTGTCTCTGCATTGCATGGTCGCGGCAGCGGTGATTTACTGGATTTGTTAATTTCTCAATTACCAGAAGTCGGTTCACAACCAGCAGATGATGGATATCGGAGAGTGGCACTTGTCGGTCGACCTAACGTTGGTAAATCTTCACTTCTTAATGTTTTGGCTGGAACACCGCGGGTATTAGTTGATGATGCCGAAGGAACTACTAGGGATGCAGTTGATGAGTTAATAGATTTTGGTGGATCAACATGGCGCTTTATCGACACTGCTGGAATTAGAAGGAGGGTGCATCAAGCAAGTGGGACGGATTATTACGCTTCACTTAGAACTGCTATCGCACTTGAAAGGGCAGAAGTTGCATTAGTAATTTTAGATGCTTCCCAGAT
>JBIIXT010000061.1:0-5368 GCA_044347205.1 Candidatus Nanopelagicus sp.
ATCAAAAAATGCTGGTACCCAGCGGCCACTAGCTTTAATCTTTTCAACTCGAGAAATTGCTGCCGGACTCATGATCGCTACCCATAAGCCACCATCGGAGGCAAAGGATTTTTGCGGTGCGAAGTAGTACACATCTGATTGGGAGATATCTAGATCAAGCCCACCAGCCGCACTCGTGGCATCAACTAATACCAATGCATCAGCGATGCCTGCAGGGCGAATAATTGGCATTGCTACACCAGTACTGGTCTCATTGTGGGTAAGTGCATAAGCATCAACCCCTGCTTCGGCAACTGATTGTGGGTGAGTTCCTGGCTCACTTTTAATAACTGTTGGCTCACCAATCATTGGTGCCTCTTTTGCAGCAATCGCAAATTTAGAGGAGAACTCGCCGAAGACTAAGTGCTGTGATTTATTTTCAATTAAGCCAAAGGTGGCAATATCCCAAAATGCAGTTGAGCCACCGTTACCAATAATTACTTCATAACCATCAGGAAGATTAAATAATGATTTCAGTCCAGTGCGAACATTTGCAACCACCTCTTTAACCGGCTTTTGCCTGTGAGATGTTCCTAAAACTTTTCCGTAATTACTAGCCAGATTTGCAAGAGAGGTAGCGCGAATCTTGGAAGGCCCGCAACCAAATCGACCATCACTTGGTTTTAAATTCTCTGGAATCTTAATTTCACTCATGGGTGAATATTAAGGGTAGAAGCGTTTGATCTGCCAATCATTATTATCTGATCTCAGATATCGAATTCGATCATGCAATCTGGAGTATCTGCCCTGCCAAAATTCGATTGATGTGGGCGAAACTACATAACCGCCCCAAAACTCTGGTCTAGGAATTTGTGTTCCAATTGGCCATTTCTCCTCAAGTTGCGCAAATTTATTTTCTAGCACTGTGCGATCACTTAACTCTGTTGATTGCATGGAAGCCCAGGCACCGATCTGACTACCACGAGGCCGGCTTGCAAAGTACTTATCAGATTCAGCAGATGAAATTTTTGAAGCCGTGCCTAAGATAATTACCTGTCGCTCAAGTGGATACCAAGGAAATAAAAGTGAGACATTTTTATTCTCACTTATTTGTTTTGCTTTCCTGGATTCATAATTTGAGAAAAAGGTAAAGCCTTCATCTGTTAAATCTTTTAACAAAACTGTTCTACTGCTCGGTTGATTATCAACTACGGTAGATAAGACCATGGCATTGGCTTCGACCACAACCTCATTTGCGGCGGCATCTGATAGCCAGGTATTGAAAAGATCAACTGGATTCTTTGGCAGATGCGCATCAATTAATCCAACCTCGCCATACTGGCGACGCATGGCGGCAATATCCTCACGGCTAGACATACGGGTATTCAACCTCACTTATCAATGGTTTGGATCATCCTCGCCAAGAGAGCAGAATACGGTCATTGGAATTTTTACGCAGATGAAGAGGAGTAAATAATGGCCGATGATTTCAAGCCGGGTCTTGAAGGTGTGATTGCCTTTGAATCAATGATTGCCGAGCCAGATAAAGAGGGAAGTGCACTTCGTTATCGCGGCGTTGATATTGATGATCTAGTTGGCCGAGTTACCTTTGGAAACGTTTGGGGCTTATTAGTAGATGATGAGTTCAATCCAGGATTACCTGCAGCTGAACCATTTTTGCTACCAGTTCACACCGGTGATGTTCGAGTCGATGTGCAATCTGCAATTGCCATGCTTACGCCAGCCTGGGGTTTAAAACCACTTCTTGATATTTCAGATGAAGAGGCTCGTAGTAATTTAGCTCGGGTTTCAGTAATGGTGCTTTCTTACGTTGCTCAATCAGCACGTGGCACAGTTGTGCCAGCAGTTCCACAAACAGAAATTGATAAAGCACACACTGTTGTAGAGCGAATGATGATTCGCTGGCGCGGTGAACCAGATCCAGTCCATGTTCGCGCAGTTGATGCTTACTTTGTGTCTGCAGCTGAGCATGGCATGAACGCATCAACTTTTACCGGACGCGTAATTGCATCAACGGGTGCAGATGTTGCCGCATCTATTTCAGGTGCAATTGGCGCGATGTCTGGCCCACTACATGGTGGAGCACCAGCACGTGTGCTTAGCATGATTGAAGCGGTTGAAAAATCCGGAGATGCGACAGCTTATGTGAAATCAATTCTTGATAAAGGTGATCGCTTGATGGGCTTTGGACATCGCGTATACCGAGCTGAAGATCCACGCGCTCGCACGTTACGTCGTACTGCTAAAGAATTAAATGCACCTCGTTATGAAGTTGCACTTGCACTTGAAAAAGCAGCACTTGCCGAACTTAAAGAGCGCCAACCAGATCGCGTGCTAGAAACAAATGTGGAGTTTTGGGCGGCAATTATTTTAGATTTCGCGCAAATCCCAGCAAATCTATTTACATCAATGTTTACTGCTGCTCGCACCGCCGGTTGGTCGGCACACATTTTGGAGCAAAAACAAACTGGTCGCATCATTCGCCCATCTGCGCGTTACGTTGGTCCTGGCCCACGTAAACCAAAGGATGTTAAGGGCTGGGATGAAACCGTTGAATCACTACATATTTAATTCTAGAAATTAACTTAAGTAAGGCGAATTTAAATGGGTAGTCGATCAATCCTTTGGTTTCGAAGAGATTTGCGAATTGGTGATAATCCAGCATTAAATGCAGCACTGGAAGCTGCTGATGAGATTGTGCCAGTTTTTATCTTAGAGCCTGAATTAATTAAAGAGATGGGCGCAAAGCGCGCTGCTTATTTAGTTGATTCATTGCGCGCTCTAGATGAAAGTCTGGATGGAAATTTGCATGTAATTTCAGGGCAGCCAACTAAAGTTTTAACAGAGTTAAAAGATCATTATAAAGTTAACTCAATCCACATCAGCGCTGAGTATGAACCAACTGGCGCCGCTCGTGATGCTGCAATTGAAGCTGCTGGAATCGAGTTAACAAGAACTGGCTCCCCTTATGCGGTGGCACCAGGTCGAGTTCGCAAACCAAGTGATGGCACTCCATACAAGGTCTACACACCTTTTTATCGTGCCTGGCTTGTTCATGGTTGGCGCAAACCTGCACTTGCACCAAAGCAGATTCCAACGGTAAAGGTAAGTGCAAAATACAAAGAGATGCCAGAGTGGAAATGGCCGCAAGGTGTGATTAAGTCTGAGGCTGGTGAAGCTGCTGCAATTGCTAGGTTTAAAGTATTTAAAAAAAGTGCATTAGCCAAATACGATGAGAGTCGAAATTTTGCAGCAATTGATGGCACTAGCAAAATGAGTGCGCATTTAAGTTTTGGCGAAATCCATCCACGAACTTTGTTAGCTGAACTCGGTGAGAGCAAAGGGGAAATCGTTTATCAAAAAGAGATTGCCTGGCGCGAGTTCTATGCCGATGTTTTATTTCATAACCAACATACTGAAACTGATTATTACGCACCACAATTTGCCAATATGCGTTATGACAAAGCCGGTGCTCAATTTAAGGCTTGGTGTGAAGGTAAAACTGGATACCCATTTGTCGACGCTGCGATGCGCCAGTTATTAAAAGAGGGCTGGATGCACAATCGAACTCGAATGGTTGTTGCCTCATTTTTAGTTAAGGATTTACATTTAGAGTGGCAATTAGGGGAGCGATTTTTTAAGGAACACTTAATCGATTATGACGTTGCCTCTAATGCTCATGGTTGGCAGTGGACAGCAGGCTGTGGAACAGATGCCTCTCCTTACTATCGAGTCTTTAACCCGATTGAACAAGGTAAGCGATTTGATGAGAACGGTGATTATGTTCGTCGCTATATTCCAGAGCTTTCCCATATTTCAGGGATTGCAACCCAGGAGCCATGGGATGAATCAAATGGATATGAAAATAATTATCCTAAGCGAATTGTCGATCACGCGTTAGAAAGAATTGAATCACTTGCTCGCCTTGAAGAAATCAAAGCAAGCAAGCCATTACCGCCAATTAAGTAATTTTTTAAGCTAAAAAGTTACTAAACTGCCAAGGATCTGATTCATCATAAACTCGACCATTCCAACCTTTAAATAAATCATTGCGATGCATTAACGGATCCCAATCTGCAGCAGCTGAGTGATAGCCACCCCAATATTTTTCAGCGTAACTTAAAACTTCACGCCAAGGCATATCATCTGGAACCATGTAACCGCTGTTTGGATTTGCCATCGCCCAAGCAACAGCTGCATATACAGCACTTGAAACCTGCACAGTCGTTGCTGATTGTTTTGGAATTAATTTACGAGAGTCATGAATATTTAATAATGAACCAGTCCACCAAGATTTATATGGATGTCCCATCAGCAGCACGCCTAATCGATCAGCACCATCGATGATCTCCTCATTCATAATCCGCTGATTACTAGTTATTTCCCACTGATTCATTTCAAGCTCACGCATTGAAGCAATCGCAGCATCGGTTGGGCAGTACGCGTAATGAACAGTTGGACGGTAGATAGCTTTATCGCCATCCCAAACTGTTAGGTGATCACTAATTGTGAAAGCTTCACCATGTCGAACCAGCATGCCAGTTGTCTCCATGTTTGGCACCCAGGATCTAACCCAAGTTGTAGCACCTGGTTGGGCAATACAGATCTGATTCTTTGGACCACTCTCGTGTTCAAAAGCTTTTGCCGGAAGTGTTTTCTCATGTGTGCCCCAGCCAAGTTCAGCTGGTGCAATTCCTTCCTCATAAAAGCCTTCAACTGACCAAGTATTTACAAACTCATTAAATAACTTTGGTTTATCAGAAATTTGAGTATCGCGTTCGGCAACATGAATCACCTTTACATTAAGTTTTTGTGCAAGCACTGGAAAGTTTTCACTTGCCAACGCCTCGGAAACACCAGTGGCCGCCTTACCTTCTTTAACTGCCAGAGTTGCGATATCAACTAATGCTTTCTTTGTTAAGTGTGAAACCAAACCAGGATTAGCACCATGCTCAACAATTGCAGTTGGGCCTTGGCCCTTCCAGGTATCGGTTAACTTACGTAATTTCATATGGCGCCAATAAAGTGTGCGTTCGGTTGGATGGCGATCTGCGCCGGCAGAGTATGGATCCCACTCTTCAAGTGATGTATTTAGATAAATAACACCATGATCATGAGCCCAACCAAGAATTTCATTTACATCAATATTCCAGGCAAGATCTAATAAAAAATCTCCAGCAGATAAGTATTTTGAGAGAAATTGATCCATATTTTCACGGGTCAATTGATCCTGTACATATGTTGCGCCAGCGGCGATAGCCTCTGAAACGCGATGGCGGTTATCACGCATATCCGCAATCGTGATCTGTTTAGCATCTACTAGATGCTCAATTAAAAGTGGTAGTACACATTGTGATACTGAACCTGC
>JBIIXT010000062.1:0-5336 GCA_044347205.1 Candidatus Nanopelagicus sp.
CAAGCGGATCCAACGCGCTGTCATCCAGTCAGTAAGTGTTACTAAGTCATAACCAATATCTTTTTTAGATTGTAATTTATCTAGTAATGGCGCAGTGAACTCATCATTATCTAAAATTGCCTCTTTATATGAAACTTCAATCCCATTTGCTTTTGCGAAATCTACTAAGGATGGATTCTCACCAGTTGCCTCGTCGTAATCTAAATACTCAGTCCAGTTTGCCCAGCGAACATTTTCAGCTGAGGAACCACCGCTGCTACATGATGCAAGTGCAACTGCAGCGCCTGCGCCACCAACTCCTGCCAACACGGTTCTGCGGGATAATGTTTTTGCAATTAAGTTTTTAATCTCACTTGGAATTGAATTATCTGCCGCTAACTTATTTAACTTATTCTTATTTGTGTTGGAGCTGTTGTTGGTCATCGCACCACTTTCTGATCGGGGCTGAAGAGTTCAGCCGCTCGGATTAGCGAAATACTAGACCCCTAAAGCGCTGTTGTTAAGCATTTATATTGGTCATTACATGCTTAATTCTGGTGTAATCCTCGAAGCCATAGCCTGAGAGATCCTTACCAACTCCAGATCGGCCAAAGCCGCCATGTGGCATCTCAGCAACTAGTGGAATATGGGTATTAATCCAGACGCAACCAAAATCAAAGGCCTTTGCCAGACGCATCGCACGGCCATGATCTTTTGTCCAAACACTCGAAGCTAGCCCGTACTCAACGCCATTTGCATACTCAACGGCTTGTGCCTCATCTGCAAACTTTTGCACCGTAATTACTGGACCAAAGATCTCATTTTGAATGATCTCATCCTCTTGCTTTAGATCAACAACAACAGTTGGCGCATAGAAAAACCCTGGGCGATCTAATACCGCTCCTCCTGCAGTTACCTTGGCATGAGCTGGCAGGCGATCAATAAAACCCTTAACCCGCTCTAATTGATTGGCATTATTTACTGGGCCAACTAATACATCCTCATCAGGATTTCCTACCGCAATTTTATCTTTTGCTTGCTCAGTTAATAACTTAACAAATTTATCGTAGGCACTTGCTTCCACAATTACTCTAGTTGCAGCTGTGCAATCTTGGCCCGCATTAAAGAAACCAGCAATTGCTATACCTTCAGCTGCTGCTTCTAGATTTGCATCAGCAAATACAACAACTGGTGCCTTGCCACCAAGTTCTAGGTGTACCTTCTTCACATCATCTGCGGCTGATTTTGCAACCTCAATGCCGGCACGAATTGATCCAGTAATTGAAACCATCGCCGGAATCTTGTGGGAAATTAATGCCCGTCCGGTATCTCGCTCACCGCAAACGACATTAAATACACCAGCAGGTAGAAACTCGCTCATTATTTGTGCCATAAATAATGTTGAAGCTGGTGTGGTGTCAGATGGTTTTAATACAACAGTATTTCCAGCTGCAATTGCTGGCGCCCACTTCCAGGCCGCCATCATCATTGGGTAATTCCAAGGTGTTACTTGCGCACAAACTCCAATTGGCTCACGGCGCACAAATGAGGTCATGCCATTCATATACTCACCCGCAGATTTACCTTCAAGATTTCGGGCAGCACCTGCGAAGAATCTAATCTGATCAATCATTGGTGGAATTTCTTCACTCATCGTGATGGCAATTGGCTTGCCACAATTTTCTGATTCGATCGCTACTAGTTTTTCAGCATTCGCCTCTAGTGCATCTGCAATTTTAAGTAAGGCTTTCTGGCGAGTAGATGGCGTTGCATCTCGCCACTCTGGAAAGGCGGCAGCGGCAGCTTTTAGCGCAGCATCGACATCGGCCTCATTTGAGTTTGGCGCAGTAGCAAAAACTTTTCCAGTTGCTGGATTTACTAACTCTGTTGTTTTACCTGATTTAGAATCTACTGATTTTCCATTTATAAAATTCTGGAGCGCCTTCACTTTAAAACCCTTCTCGGAGTAATTACTTAGCCGAGGATACTTCGGCGGCGGCTAATTGACCACATGCACCATCGATCTCTCGGCCACGGGTATCGCGCACAGTAACTGGAACTCCATAGCCTTCTAGAATCTCAACAAATGCTTGTTCATCCTCAGCCCTTGAGGCGGTCCACTTAGAACCAGGAGTTGGATTAAGCGGAATCAAATTCACATGTGCATTCTTATTCTTAAGCAAGCGACCAAGTAAATCTGCTCGCCATGCTTGATCATTAATATCTCGAATTAATGCATACTCAATTGAGTAGCGCCGGCCAGTCTTTGCCTCATAGCGATCAGCTGCTTGCAAAACTTCGCGCACCTTCCAACGTGAGTTAATTGGCACCAGGCTATCGCGCAGCTCATCATCTGGTGTGTGTAATGAGATGGCTAGTGTTACCGGAATATCCTCATCAATTAACTTATCAATTCCATTTACTAAGCCAACTGTTGAAACAGTAATTGAACGAGCGCCAATACCTAAACCATTTGGTTGCGGGCTAGATAGATTTCGCACCGATTGCATAACTGGTTTGTAATTAGCTAGCGGCTCACCCATCCCCATAAACACAACATTTGATAACCGAGTCTGTCCCCCTGGCATTTCACCAATTGCGCACGCCTTCGCCGCCATTACAACTTGAGCAGTAATTTCGCCTGCAGTTAAATTCCGAGTAAGTCCTGCTTGGCCCGTTGCACAAAATGGGCATTTCATTCCACATCCAGCTTGAGATGAAATACAAACTGTGGTGCGATCTGTGTATTTCATTAAAACTGATTCAACTAATACGCCATCATGTAGTCGCCACAAATCTTTTCGGGTCTTGCCACCATCGCAGGTAATTGAGCGAACTAAAGTAAGCAGCTTAGGTAGAAACGCATCCGCTAATGGCTGGCGCAGATCCTTTGGAATATCACTCCAGGAATCTGGATCATCGTTGTAGTGTGTGAAGAAATGAACCGCTAATTGATTAGCACGAAATGCTGGTAGGCCAAGCTCTTCAGCGCGAGCCTTACGCCCAGCAACTGTTAAATCAGCTAAATGAATCGGTGTCTTTTTTTTCTGCTCTGGTGGATCAAAAACTAACTCAATCACTAGAGGTACCGATTAATTAATTCAAAGGCAAACCAAACAGCTGGTGCGGTAAATAGGGCTGAATCTAGGCGATCCATAATGCCGCCATGGCCTGGCAATAAATTAGACATATCTTTAATAGCTAAATCTCGCTTAATCGCACTTTCAATTAAATCACCACAAGTTGCTGTAACAACTGTCATGGCGCCAACGGCCGCCCCAACATACCAACTCACACCAAAGCTATTGTGAAAAATTAAGGCACCACCAATTAAAGATGCAATTAAGCCACCAACTAAACCCTCCCAAGATTTCTTAGGGCTAATAGTTGGCGCCATCTTATGTTTGCCAAATAAAACACCGGCAAAGTAGGCGAAGGTGTCATTACAGGCGATCAAAATAACTAACGCCAAAATACGCTTGCCACCATCATCATTATTAGCCAGCAACAAGATAAAGCCGCCCAAGACAGCTAAGTAGAAAACTGCAAAGACTGCTGAGGTTGATCGTTTAATAAAATCTTTTTGCGAGATTAGAAGCAGTAAAAACATCAGAACTGGAATGATTAAGCCAGTTGAAACCGCTAACCCTTCGGTGTCGCCAAACCAAGAGGCAAGTAAAATAATTAAGGCAGCAGCCATAATTGGCAGATCTGGTAACTCAATTCCGCCTGCGCGATAGGCATGGGCTAACTCGCGAACGCCCAACATGATAACTACGCAGATTAGCGCTAAAAATAGAAGCGGCTCTAGATAGATCGAGCCAAAGATTAAGGTTAAAAGAGTTAGCGAAACTAAAATCGATGGCAGTAACTTGCGACCAGCGCGTTTATTTATCGCATCATTAATTGAATGCAGATCAGCCATATTTAAACTTCTAGCAGTTCAGCTTCTTTATGTTTTAAAAGCTCATCAATCTTGGCCACGTGATCTGAGGTAACTTTCTCAAGCTCTTTTTCAGCACGAACCAAATCATCTTTGCCAACCTTGCCATCTTTTTCAAGCTTTTCCATAGCCTCTTTAGCGATCCGGCGAACACCGCGAATAGCAACCTTTGAATCTTCCGCCTTTGATTTTGCAACCTTAATAAATTCTTTACGGCGCTCCTCTGTTAACTGCGGAAAGTTAACTCGAATTACAGCACCATCAGAGCCAGGATTAACACCTAAATCAGAGTCGCGAATTGCCTTTTCAATTGCAGCAAGTGCGCCTTTATCGTAAGGAGTAATTAATGCCAGTCTGGCCTCTGGTACCTGAACAGTTGCAAGTTGAGCAAGTGGAGTTCCAGTGCCGTAGTAATCAACCATTAACTTAGCAAACATTGCTGGGTGGGCACGGCCTGTGCGAATTGCTGAAAAATCCTCTTTGGCAACATCAATTGCCTTATTCATCTTGGTATTGCAATCAGCTAACTGGCTATTTAAATCAGACATTTACAGCTCCTTTAAGTATTGGCAATTCTAGTTAAGAAACTAGAGTTCCGATACTTTCACCCTTAACCGCTCGCTTAATGTTGCCATTTTGCTTCAAATCAAAGACCACAATCGGCAATTTGTTCTCTCGGCACAGCGCAAAGGCAGCGGCATCTGCAACTGCTAATGATTTAGATAAAACCTCATCGTAGGAGATGCTTTCATACTTTGTTGCACTCTTATCTTTTCTTGGATCTGCGTTATAGACACCATCAACACCAGATTTTGCAAGAAGTAATGCGTCTGATCCAATCTCAAGTGCGCGCTGGGCGGCGACGGTATCTGTTGTAAAAAATGGCATGCCAGCTCCTGCGCCAAATATAACTACGCGGCCTTTTTCTAAGTGGCGAATTGCTCTGCGTGGAACATATGGCTCTGCTACTTGTCCCATTGCGATTGCAGTTTGCACGCGGGTTTCAATTCCTTCTTTTTCTAGAAAATCTTGTAATGCTAAACAGTTCATTACTGTGCCTAACATGCCCATGTAATCTGCGCGAGCGCGATCCATACCTCGCTGTTGTAACTCTGCGCCTCGGAAGTAATTACCGCCGCCAACTACGATCGCAAGTTCAGTGCCGGTTCTAACTACCTCAGCTATTTGCATCGCCACATCATGAACTACATCAGGATCAACACCGATGCCTTTTTCTCCGCCAAATACCTCACCAGATAATTTAAGGAGCACTCGTTTATAACCTTTGCGTGGCACCGGGAGCTCCTTATCTAATTATTGTTGCAATAGGTGAAGTTTACTGACCTACTCGGAATCTATTGAAGGCGGACACGGCAGTCTTAGCCTCATCAAGAATTTGTTGCACAGTCTTCTT
>JBIIXT010000063.1:0-5253 GCA_044347205.1 Candidatus Nanopelagicus sp.
GGCACGTGTATTGATGCTATCTAGCAACAATATTTTGTCTCCAGCATCTGGCCGCCCAATCACATCACCAACTCAGGACATGGTTCTTGGTTTGTACTTCCTAACCTCACTTCGCGAGAAGCAATTAGGTGAAGGTCGTGCATTCTCATCAATCGCTGAAGCGGTTATGGCATTTGATCAAGGCTCACTTTCATTACAAGCCAAGATCAAACTTCGTATTGATAAGAGCGGTGTTGCAGAAACTCGCGAGACAACTCTTGGTCGCGCATTGTTCAATGAAGTTCTTCCAGCTAACTTCGAGTTCGTTGATTACGATGTAACAAAGAAGTTGCTTGGATTAATTGTTGATAATTTGGCAGAGGGTTACGCCAAGGTCACAGTTGCACAAACACTTGATGCCTTGAAATCACTTGGTTTTTACTGGGCAACACGTGCTGGTGTAACAATTTCAATTACCGATGTTGTAACTCCAGGTCGCAAGCGCGAAATCTTGGAAGGTTATGAAACAAAGGCTGACAAAGTTCAATCACAGTATGAAAAAGGTTTGATTACTGATGATGAGCGTCGCCAAGAGTTAATTGAGATCTGGACCCTTGCTACAAATGAGGTTGCAAAGGAGATGGAAGATAACTTCCCTCGTACCAACCCAGTTTGGATGATGGTTTACTCAGGTGCTCGTGGAAATATGATGCAAATCCGTCAGATCGCAGGTATGCGTGGACTTGTAGCTAACCCAAAGGGTGAAATTATTCCTCGTCCGATTAAATCTAACTTCCGTGAAGGACTTTCAGTACTTGAGTACTTCATCTCAACTCACGGTGCACGTAAAGGTTTGGCAGATACAGCACTTCGTACCGCTGACTCTGGTTACCTAACTCGTCGTCTCTGCGATGTTGCACAAGATGTAATCATTCGTGAAGAGGATTGTGGAACTGATCGCGGCTTAACTTTGCGAATTGCAGCAAAGGATTCAACTGGCACATTACTTCGTGATGATCATGTTGAAACTTCATTGTTCGGCCGAAACCTAGCTGAAGATGCAGTTGCTGGCGGTAAGACAATTCTTACAGCAGGAACTGATCTAGGTGATCGCAACATTGATGTATTAGTTGCAGCTGGCGTTGAAGAGGTAAAGGTTCGCTCAGTTCTAACTTGCGATAGCAAGGTTGGACAGTGCGCAATGTGTTACGGACGCTCAATGGCTGCTGGCAAGATTGTTGATGTCGGTGAGGCTGTTGGAATTATTGCGGCTCAATCAATTGGTGAGCCAGGAACTCAGTTAACAATGCGTACCTTCCACACCGGTGGTGCTCAGCTGTTAGGTGAAACCCAAATTACCCACGGTCTACCTCGCGTTCAAGAGTTGTTTGAAGCTCGCACACCAAAGGGTGTTGCACCAATTGCAGAAGCAGCTGGCACAGTTTCATTCCTTGAAGATGCAAAGGGCAAGAAGATCATCGTTACACCAGATGATGGTGGCGAAGCGGTTGCTTATCCAATTACACGTCGTCAAAAACTTCTTGTAGAAGAGGGAAGCCGCGTGAGCGTTGGTCAACAATTAGTTGTTGGCGCAATTGATCCTAAGCAGGTACTTCGTATCTTGGGACCTCGTCAAACACAGATCCACTTAGTAAGTGAGATCCAAGAGGTTTACCGTATGCAAGGTGTATCAATTCACGATAAGCATATTGAAATCATTGTTCGCCAAATGTTAAAGCGCATCACAGTGCTAGAACCAGGTGATACTGATTTACTTCCAGGAGAGCTAGTTGAGCGCGGTCGCTTTGAAGAAGAGAACCGTCGCGTTGTTTCAACTAGTGGCAAAGCTGCTTCAGGTCGCCCAGAACTTATGGGTATTACTAAAGCATCTCTTGCAACTGAATCATGGTTGTCAGCAGCATCATTCCAAGAGACAACTCGTGTACTTACAGATGCAGCACTTTCAGAGAAGAGTGATCCATTACTTGGTCTGAAGGAGAACGTAATCATCGGTAAGTTGATCCCAGCTGGTACCGGACTTGCTCGTTACCGCAATGTTCGCGTTGAACCTACTGAGGAAGCAAAGGCTGCGGTCTACGCTGCATACGATGAGTATGAGTTCACTCCATTTGAATCACAAGGTTCAGGTGAAGCAGTTCGCCTTGATGAGTTTGAGAGTCGCTAAATAAATTAACTATGAAAGTGGCCGGTGCTATTAAATAGCGTCGGCCACTTCGCATTTAACAGTAGAACTCTTAACTGTTGGTACTTGATCCGGAGTTATATTCGTTTGACCAGAGTAAGTAGCTGATGGGTTTGGCGAGAAACTCAAACCCTCAGTTTTCCAGGAGATGATTTCCTTGCCGCTTTTATCAAATGCGGTTAGATCACAGCGATAACTTTGTTCAGCTTTGATTGCCTCAATCTTAAATTGTGACAAAACATAGTAGCCAGTTTCTGGATCGTGAAATGTCTTGGTATTTGTAACACTTACTTTTGCAGGTGAGTACTTAGGTACCTTGTTAACATAGGAATCTTTCTCGTAGATAAATGTGTAAATTTGACTGATATTGCCACAATCAGGTTCAGTCGGATAAACACAATCTTGTGGCCCACTTACACTAAACACATTTGATTGATCACTCCATTGCATAACACCCCAGTACGGTGGTTCGTTTGGATTGGCAATTACATCCCAATCACTTTTTTTCCATAAGAAAAAAACCACTGCATCAACTGGTTCACCAATTAATGGCGTATAAACCAAAATTGCGGACTGAATTGGCTTAAGTCCGCCAGCGCCAAAGGTCCAGCCAAGCTGCTCCGGACTCATTGGTTGCAATTTCAATTGTGGGAATAGATGCAGTGGCAGCTTCATATCAAATGGAATTAGCCCAAGTCCTTGGTCGAAAGTGATTGAATTACATGAATCACTAGATTGGTAGGTAAAGCCATCTCCGCTTAATCTATTTCCATCAACGGTGAAAATAATTTCGCGAGTTGACTGCGCTGCCTCAGACTGGAAAGTGAATAAAGTTTTGAGCTGGTTATCTAGGTATTTACCAACGAATTTGCCGTAGGAGCTATCCTTTTCATAATTTTGAAAAATTAATGTTCCAGAAACATCCGCACCTTTAATCTCAGATATTTGTAGTAGTGAGGAGCTTGAACCAACCGTGGCGTGGTAACAAGTGGAAAGCTCTGGCGCGCCACCGAAGAATTTAGGAATTAAAATAGAGAAGGCAAAACCCACTGCCAGAACTGCGGTGGTAGCAACTAATTTTGGATCACGCTTCATATTATTGCTTTACAAATACCGTAAGGGCTCCAGCAACAAAGTGGCAGATAAAAGCTGCAGCTGTTAATGCATGAAATAATTCGTGAAAGCCAAACCAGTTGATAGAAAAATTTGGTTTTTTGATTGCATAGATGACACCGCCGGCAGAGTAGAAAATGCCACCGATTAAAACCAAAACAAAGATTGCAACGCCGCCATTTTCTAAAAATTCTGGCAGATAAATTACTGCAGCCCAACCTAAGGCGATATAACCCGCAACATATAACCAGCGTGGTGCTGATAACCAAAAAATTCTGAGTAGTGAACTAAGCAGCGCTCCACCCCAAGCAACAATAAGAAGTATTTTGGTTTGGTTTGGTTCTAACAAATAAACAGCAAATGGTGTGTAGGTACCAGCAATTAAAATAGCGATATTTGAGTGGTCAATCCGGCGCCAAATTGCCTTATTTTTTGGAGTCCAGCTAACTCGATGATAAAGAGCGCTGCAAGTAAATAAGGTAACCGCGGTAAGGGTAAAGATTCCCAGGGTAATCCGGCCACGAAGCTCATCGGCCAAGGTAATTAAGACCAAGCCAGCCACCAGGCTGATCGGGGACATCACCAAATGCACGATTCCGCGCAGCTTTGGCTTTTCCATTGCGCCACCTTAGGCGCAGTACAGATAAAAGTATGGGCGTGTCGTAATCGGGGGTTGGGCCGAGAGAGGAGTACAAGGGCCGTTTTGACCCATCGCGCCTGCTTCGGCTACCCTCTGCGTCTGCTCCTTTACGGTTCAACACACCCGACCTCGTGGGTCGGAAGTTTAAGCGTAAAAAGAAGGAAAAAGAAAAGTAATTGTAAAAAATTATTTAACTTTAATTAGATACGGAGAAATATTTAGTGCCAACGATTCAGCAGCTGGTCCGTAAGGGTCGCGCCGAGAAGACAGATAAGACGAGCACGCCTGCACTTAAGGGTAGCCCGCAACGTCGCGGTGTTTGCACACGTGTTTATACAACTACGCCGAAGAAGCCAAACTCTGCTCTTCGTAAAGTTGCACGTGTACGTCTGACAAGTGGCATGGAAGTTACTGCGTATATTCCTGGCGAAGGACATAACTTACAAGAGCACTCAATTGTTTTAGTACGTGGTGGTCGTGTTAAAGATCTTCCTGGTGTTCGTTACAAAATCGTTCGCGGTTCACTCGATACCCAAGGTGTTAAAGATCGCAAGCAATCACGTAGTCGATACGGCGCAAAGAGAGAGAAGAAGTAATGCCACGTAAAGGTTCCGTCCCTAAGGCTGCGGTTATTTCCGATCCGGTATACGCATCTCCAGTTGTTACATCTTTAATTAACAAGATTTTAATTCATGGCAAGCGTTCAACTGCTGAGGCGATTGTTTATGGCGCTCTTGAGAACTGCCGTAAAAAAACTGAGGTTGATCCAGTAATTACATTAAAGCGCGCACTAGATAACGTAAAGCCAACTGTTGAAGTTCGCTCACGTCGTGTTGGTGGAGCTACTTACCAGGTACCAGTTGAAGTTAAGCCAGCACGTGCATTAGCACTTGGCCTTCGCTGGATCGTAGATAACTCACGCGAGCGTCGTGAAAAATCTATGGCAGAGCGTTTAGGAAATGAATTAATTGATGCCAGCAATGGTTTAGGCGCAGCAGTTAAAAAGCGCGAAGACACTCACAAGATGGCTGAAGCAAACAAGGCGTTTGCTCACTACCGCTGGTAATTAACGAAATTTAACTAGAGAAACTAAAGAGAGAGAAAAACGTGGCCGTAGAGACAGCAGTTGATTTAGCCAAGGTTCGCAACATCGGAATCATGGCGCACATTGACGCGGGTAAAACCACTACGACTGAACGTATTCTTTTTTACACCGGTATCAATTACAAGATCGGTGAAGTACATGAGGGCGCAGCCACCATGGACTGGATGGAACAAGAGCAAGAGCGCGGAATTACTATTACATCAGCAGCAACAA
>JBIIXT010000064.1:0-5106 GCA_044347205.1 Candidatus Nanopelagicus sp.
CCAGTATCAATCTCTTCTAATCCGGCCAACATACGTAGTGATGTTGATTTACCGCAACCAGATGGACCAACTAGAACTAAGAACTCACCATCATTAACTGTGAGATCTAATTTATCTACTGCAGGCTTTGTAGTTCCTGGATAGATTCGAGATGCCTTTTCAAAGACAACTGATGCCATTTCTTTACTCCTTCTCCGGGCAGGTACGTGCCCGACGATCCGTTGGATGAAGGTCTCACGGTTGTGAGAGTTGGCAAAGGTTACGACAAGTGAGCGGAAAAAGTGAAGGGGCTCGAGCGGGGGTCTCACCAGGTGGGCCAGGCGCAGATCAACCCCGATACCATTGGAGATATGGCTCTTGAGCTCTTTAAAAGCATTGCAATCGTCCTTGGCTTAATCGGACTAGGTGCCTTTTTTGTGGCCGCTGAAATCGCTCTAATCTCACTGCGCGATAGTCAGGTTAAGCAGATCTCAATTCGCGGCAAACGTGGCGCCAAGGTTGCCTTTCTAGCCAAAAACCCAAATCGTTTCTTAGCTGCCGTTCAAATTGGTGTAACCCTATGTGGCTTTTTATCAGCGGCGTTAGGTGCTGAACAATTAGGTAAGTATTTAATTCCAGAGTTAGTAGATGCTGGAATTTCAGAGAATGCAAGTGAGATCATCTCTTTGGTAGGAATCACCTTAATAATTGCATATATCTCTTTGGTATTTGGTGAGTTAGTACCAAAGCGGCTGGCGCTGCACAAGGCAGAGCCAATTGCGCTCGCTTCATCAAATGTTATTGATTTAGTAGCAAAGTTTTTTGCACCAATTATTTGGTTGCTTTCTCATTCAACAAATCTAATTGTCAGATTATTTGGAATAGATGCCAAGACAATTAAAAATCAAATTTCAGAGGCTGAATTGATGGATTTAGTTTCTGGCCACTCAGAATTAACCATTGAGGAGCGAGAGATAGTTGAAGAGGTCTTTAACGCTAGTGATCGCTTTATTCATGAAGTTATGGTGCCGCGTACTGAGGTTGATTTTCTTGATGCCTCACTCGCCATCTCACAAGCGCGAAAAATTGCAGTTGAAATGGCGCACTCTCGTTACCCCGTAATTCGCGGTACTAGTGATGAGGTAATTGGATTTTTACATGTTCGCGACCTACTTAATCCGAAGTTAGATGATGCTGAAATTACAATTATCGAGTTAGTTCGAAATGTGCAATTTCTTCCTGGAACAAAGGGAGTCTTACCGGCGCTGACAGAGATGCGCGCAAAGCGTCAGCACATTGCAATTGTGCTAGATGAGTATGGCGGCACAGATGGAATTGTTACTCTTGAAGATTTAGTGGAGTGCTTAATCGGTGAAATTCATGATGAATATGACTCGCATGAAAATGATGTTGAGATATCACCACGCACCGGTGATTTAGAAATTGATGGCTTGATCTCACTTGAGGAGCTACAGGAAACTACTGGGGTTTCACTCCCAGAGGGCCCATATGAAACAGTAAGTGGGTTCATAATGCACTTCTTAGGAAGAATTGCCGTTGAACATGATGTGGTTCGTGTTAATGGTGCGCGCTTTACAATTCTTTCCATGAATGGCAAACGCGTTGGCCAGGTTTTAATTGCCAGAGATGAGATCTAAAGATGTCTAAAAAACGTGTTCTCTCAGGAATTCAACCAACCCATGACTCGTTTCATCTAGGTAATTACTTAGGTGCAATAAAGCAATGGGTTGATTTGCAACAAAGTCATGATGCTTTTTACTGCGTAGTTGATCTTCACGCTTTAACGGTTGAGACCGATCCAAAGTTGCTAGCAAAACGTACATTGCTATCGGCGGCGCAATTACTTGCAATCGGAGTTGACCCAAAGCTGTGTACCTTGTTTATTCAATCTCATGTGCCAGCTCATAATCAATTAGCTTGGGTACTTGAATGTTTAACTGGATTTGGTGAAGCGGGCCGAATGACCCAATTCAAAGATAAATCTCAAAAGGGTGGTGCTGATCGCACCAACGTTGGTTTATTTACCTACCCAATCTTACAAGCCGCCGACATCTTGTTGTATCAAGCAAATTATGTTCCAGTTGGTGAAGATCAACGCCAGCATATTGAATTAACTAGAGATTTAGGTCAACGTTTTAATAGTAAGTACAAAGAAGTATTTACCATTCCAGAGGCACACATTATTAAATCAATGGCGAAGATTAATGATCTGCAGGAGCCAACCGCCAAGATGAGTAAATCTGCAAATTCGATGGCGGGTGTAATTGAGTTATTGGATGCACCGGATGTAACCTTGAAAAAATTTAAGTCATCAGTTACCGATGCTGGCCGTGAGGTTAAATTTGATTCAACAGAAAAGAGCGGTATCTCTAACCTATTAACTATTCACTCTGCATTTTCTGGAAAATCTATCGCTGATTTAGAGGCGGAGTTCACCGGCAAGGGTTATGGTGATTTTAAAGTCGCAGTTGCAGATGTAGTAATTGCATCCCTTGATCCGATTCGTAAAAAAACTGAGGAGTTAATGGGTGATCAGGCGGAGTTACTTAAGATTTTAAAGAGCGGTGCTGATAAAGCTAATGAGGTTGCAAGTAAGACATTGGCTGATACATATGCAGCTTTAGGTCTAATCACTAATGGCTAATCGGAGCAGCAAACTTTTTTTAAGCTTCGTCCTGTTGTTTTCACTTTTCTCACCAATTAATTCCGCACATTCGGCGCCACTTAAAATTGCCATCGTTTACGCAGAAGGTGGTCGAGGCGATAATGGCTTGAATGATTTGGCGGCAATTGGCTTAGATCGAGCAATCAAAAAATACAAGCTAAATCCATTGGATATTCGTGAACAGATTACAAATGGCACACTAGGTGATCGAATTACTAGGGTTAGATTTTTGGCTAAGAATAATTACAAATTAATTATTTGCATTGGATCAGCTTACGCTGACACAGTAAAGCGAATTGCTAACGAGTACCCAAACACCCAATTTGCAATAATCGATGATGAATCAGTGGCAGTAACCAATGTTTCAAATCTCTCATTCGCCTTATCTCAAGGAATTTATATAGCCGGAGCGGGACTTGCTGCCGCGTCTAAAACCGGCAAAATTGCTTTTATTGCCGATAAATCAGATGCACAAGCCAATGCGCAGGTTTCACTATTTACCAAGGGAGCTCAAAGTATCAACTCCAAAATTAAAGTAAGTAGTAAGTTAATTGATCAAGACAGTAGCGATGAAATTAAATCCCTAGTTCTTGCTGGAAATGATCAAGTTTTTTCAACTTGGAGTAAATCTGATCTGGTAATTTCAACGATCGCCGGCTTAAATAATCAGGGTAGAAAAGCCCTTATTTCAGGCTTACTACCAGATCAATTTTTCTTAAATATATCCGCTGGAAAAAAGAATCAGTACTTGGTGATCAAGAAGAGATATGACTTTGTAGTTGAACAGATGATCGCAACTGAGTTGGCAAATAAAAATATCTTGGACTTTTTGGACGAGAGCAAAGGCATTTACGGACGCAGGTATGGATTAAAAGAGGGTGGACTCACAGTGGCCTTGGTTTCAGGAGCTAGCCTGCCGGTGAAGGTGCAGGCGATCGCAACATCTGTAAAGGCTGGGAAAATAAAGCCTTAAAAGCGAGTTTATGCGCATAGAACTTTAAACTCTTAATCAAGGGTTTACTTCTGAGAATCTAAATCGTGATAATCAGATCATGGCGTTTCACTCATCTCGCTGCGCCGTAGATATAAGGTCAGCCCACAACCTACAACCCTACCTAGGAGGGCCAATTGAGCAAGAAACTACGCGTTTTAAGCATCATTGCCGCATCAACACTTGTTGTTGGCGTTGCTGTTGCACCAGCTGCACAAGCTGGAACTAAGCAAAAAGTTTGCGTTGCACTAGACACTGGTGGCATCAACGACAAATCATTTAATGAACTTTCTTACGCTGGCGCAAAATCAGCTAAGGCAAAGGGATACGCATCATCTGTTGAGTACTTACCAGCAGGTAAGTCATATGATGAGAATGTTAAGAAGTTTGTAGATAAGAAGTGCACCGTAATTGTTGGTGTTGGATACGCACTTGGTGATGCAATCAAAGCATCTGCTATAGCAAATCCAGGAATTAAGTACATCATGGTTGATGAAGCTTCAGGCGCTGCAAATGTTAAGGGCCTAACTTACAAAACAAATGAGAACTCATTCTTAGCTGGATACATGGCTGCTGGTTACTCAAAGACTGGCGTAGTTGCTACTTACGGTGGAGCTCCATACCCAACCGTAACTATCTTCATGGATGGCTTTGCTAAGGGTGTTGAGTACTACAACGACGTAAAGAACAAATCAGTAAAGGTTCTGGGCTGGGATACAAAGACCAAAACTGGAACTTTCGTTGGTGACTTTTCTAACCAAGTAAAGGCAAAAGAATATTCTGTTGCGTTTGAGGCTCAAAAGGCTGACATTATTTTCCCAGTAGGTGGCTCATTAGTAGTCGGTACTGTTGAAAACTCATTGAAGTCAAAGAAGTCAATTGCGCTTTGGGTAGATGCCGATGCTCACCTAGCTGCTCCTAAGTATGATTCAGTAGTTATGATCTCTGTACTTAAGGGTCTTCAGGGAAGCGTTGAGCTAGCTATCAAGTCTGTATTTGATGGCAAGTTCACAAATGCTCCATACGTAGGCACACTTGCAAACAAGGGTGTAGGACTTTCTCCGCTATACGGAAAGTACAAGACCGCAATTCCTGCCTCATTGCAAAAAGAGGTAAATGAATTAGCAAAGGACATCGCGGCTGGATGGGTTCCTGCTAATTAATTGATCGACTAATACTTGATCAATATGTAGTATCGCTGGGTGAGTTAGATTTCTAACTCACCCAGTTTCTATTTATTCTGAATTAAAAATGGAGTTCAAATGTCATTAGAGTTAAAGGGAATTACCAAGAGCTTTGGCTCCCTGGTGGCTAATGAATCAATTGATCTAAAGGTAGATTCTGGTGAAATCTTGGCGATCCTTGGTGAGAACGGCGCCGGAAAATCCACTTTAATGAATATTGTCTATGGATTATTAAAAGCTGATTCTGGTGAAATCTTTGTAGATGG
>JBIIXT010000065.1:0-5089 GCA_044347205.1 Candidatus Nanopelagicus sp.
ACTCCTAGTGCATACGCCACAGTTGCCGCAGCCAATGCATTTATAACTTGATGCTCACCCAACTGCGCCAGTGATACTGGAACTCGACCAGTTGGAGTTACCAAATCAAAGTGGGCATATCCACCTGGTAATTCAAGATTTCCAGCTCTAACATCCTCACCAATTATCAATTTCTTTAGTGGTAGTCCATCTGCCATCTTTGGCGTGAATTGATCTTGATTACCTAGTACCGCAGTCGCACCCGCTGCTAGATTGCGAATTAGCTCACCCTTCGTCTTTGCAATATTTTCAACAGATCCAAACTCTGACAGATGGGCAGTTCCAACTACTAGAACTACTCCAACATTTGGTGAGGCAATCTTGGTTAATAATTCAATATCCCCAGTGTGCCGGGCGCCCATCTCCACGATACAAAACTTGGTTTCTTCATCGGCTCTAAGAATTGTTAATGGCACACCAATCTCAGTATTCAAATTTGCTTCGGTAGCAATGGTGTTTCCGATTTGGCTAAGAATGCTTGCTAAGTACTCCTTGGTTGTGGTTTTACCTTGTGATCCAGTTATACCGATAACTTGCATTGCTGGTAATTGATCACGCACCGCCTTGGTTAATTGCAACAAGGCCTCTCCGACATCCTTTACTAATATTGCAGGTCCAGTAACTGGCTTTGAAACTAAGGCAAATTTGGCGCCATTTGAGATCGCAGCCGGAATGAAATCATGACCATCAGATTTTTCACCAACAAAGGCGGTAAAAAAAGTATCTTTTGTCGCAGCAGCAGAGTTAATAACAGGTATCTGATTAATTATCTGACTCTCGGGAATGCCAATTAATTCACCAGAAACAATTTCTGCAAACTCTTTAGCGCTGATTTTTATCATTGCAACTCACGGCCAGACATTAATTCAGATATTGCATTTTCTAACTCAATTTGATCATCAAATGGCAGAACTTCACCAGCTATTTCCTGTCCACTCTCATGGCCCTTGCCTAATATCAAAATCGTATCGCCAGCCTTTGCAACGGATACTGCGTATTTAATTGCCAATTTACGGTCAGCAATAATCATGCTTGGTGTTTGGACCTTATTACTTCCCACCATTTGAGAGAGAATTGACTCCGCAGCTTCACCCCGAGGATTATCACTTGTAAAGATTGAAATATCAGAGCCAGCTAATAATGAATTACCCATCAATGGGCGTTTGCTCTTATCCCGATCACCGCCACATCCCAGCAAGGCTATTACCTTGCCAGATGTGAAGCTTCGAGATGTTGCCAATACACGATCGACTGCATCTGGAGTGTGTGCGTAATCAATAATGGCATTAAAGTCTTGACCCAGATTTACTTTGGCTAGTCGACCAGGAACACTTTTTAATGCTGGTATTGCCTTTTCAATTTGTGCCATAGATAAGCCAGTTTGCGCTGCGATCGCAACAGCTATGAGTAAGTTATCTAGATTAAAATCTCCGAGTAATGCGAAATTACAGTTGATTACTGCAACACCAAGGTGGGCAATTGAGATCTTATAGCCATCAGTTGTTGGCTGATAAGACAGATAATGCCAATCGGCTTTTGCATCATCACGAGAGACAGTTGAAAATTCACCCTTAATTTCTGAGCAAAGCCGGCGTCCATATGAATCATCAATATTTATGATTGCATGATCACTTAGTTGTGGTGCAAACAATTTCGCCTTAGCTAAGTAATAGCTCTCCATATCACCATGAAAATCCAAATGATCTTGAGTCAGATTAGTAAATGCAGCTACTTTAAAGTGTGCCCCACTTGCCCGACCTTGCACTAGCGCATGGCTGCTAACCTCCATCGAAAGATGAGAGACCTTGTTTTGCAACATTAGCGCTGTAATGGACTGCAGATCAGTTGCCTCCGGAGTTGTTCGCACCGCATCAAATTTGCGCCCTGCAACTTCAACTCCAATTGTTCCAATCAGGCCAGTGGTTAAACCAGATAATTGCCACAGCTGTTTAACTAAGTTAGCACTGGTGGTTTTTCCATTTGTTCCAGTTATGGCTACGGCAGTTAATGTTTTAAAAGGTGAATCGTTAAACCATGCGGCCAATGCACCAACTAGCTCTCTTGGATTTTCTCGTTGATAAATAGGTATGTCACACGCAATTACTCGATCTGATAAAACTGCGACTGCGCCATTTTTAATTGCGATATCTAAGAAATCTAAACCATGGTTTCGCGCACCCGGCAGAGCTATATATAGATCACCTGGTTGCACAGATTGAGCGTTTAGACTTACACCCGTTATAAAAAGCTCGGTTGGAAATAATTGTGGATCAAAATCCATTAAATCCTTGGCGGCAATTTCTGGACGATCCCACATATTATTGATTCTTCTCTGGTTGCTTTTTGGTTTTTGCATTTGAATCACTTTGAGCAAATAAATTCTTAGCCGGCGCCGTTGGCTTAACCTTCTCATTTTGTAAAACAAAGCTCATCACCTTTTTAAATACTGGTCCAGCCAGTACTCCACCCCAGTGCATGCCTTTTGGATCTTGAATGGTCACACTCACTACATACTCAGGTGCATCAGCAGGTGCAAAGCCAATAAAGGTTGCGGTATATCCGCTATAGCAGCCACATGCTGTGTTGTATCGCTGAGCGGTACCAGTCTTTCCAGCAACTCGGTAACCTGCAATCGCAGCAGTTGGCGCAGTACCTGTTTTAGAAACTACACCCTCCATCATGAGGCGCATCTGGGCCGCAGTTTCTTCACTTAAAACTCGCACACCTTCGACCTTTTTTGCTGGTGTGTAACGTCCACTTTGATCCACTACACCAGCCAAAATTGTTGGATTAACCTTCACGCCATTGTTAGCAATTGTTGCAAATACTGAAGTGGATTGCAGCGCGGTTACTGAATAGCCCTGACCAAATGAGATTGTTGGAAGTGAAACACCAGACCAATCTTTAACTGGGTGCAAAATTCCTGCTGATTCACCAGCTATTTTGGAGTTAGTGCTCTGACCAATTCCAAATTTGCGCAAGTAATCATAAAGCTTATCTTTACCAAGTAATTGACCAATCTTAATTGAGCCCGTGTTACTTGAGACAGCCAATAATTTTGTTGTTGTCATCTGCTCAGTTGGGTGCTTCTCATGGTCACTAAAAGTTCGGTCATATATCTTCATTGAGTAAGGAACAGTAAATACTGTATTTGGCGTAATTTTCTGCTCTTCCAGAGCTGCAGCAACGGTAATAACCTTGCCGGTCGAGCCAGGTTCATAAACTTCTTGCACCGCAGGATTGTTTAAAGTATCTAAAGTAATCTTTTTTGTGCTGTTGGGATCAAAGGTTGGTGCACTTGCCTGCGCCAAGATGTGGCCAGTTTTTGGATCCATCACAATGACTGTGCCAGATTTTGCTCTTGAAGATGAAACCGCTTGATTAATTGCATTTTGGGCAACCCATTGCACATCTTGATCAATGGTCAATCTAATGCTCGTGCCAGATTTTGCTTCAACTTGCACATCCTGTGAACCAGGAATAATGCTGCCGCGGCCATTTGCATATCGATACTCACCATTTACGCCACTAAGCATTGGATTTAATGATGATTCAACACCTGATGCGCCAACGCCAGCATCATTGATAATTCCAATTAGTGATGCAGTTAGAGAGCCACTTGGATAATCACGAATATATGAGCGCTCTGGAATAAATCCGCTGATTCGCTTGGAAATACCCTTCTCCTGGCCCATCACGGTTTTGTTGTAATTTGAAAGAACTGTAAAAATCTTCTCCCAAAGTGCAGGAGTCACATCTTTGGCAATAATTACATAACGTTTAGTACCGCTAATTTGTGGCAATAGTTGAGCTGGCGTCATTCCTAAAATTGGCGCAACTAAATTTGCTGCTGTTATTGGATCATTTATCAGCATTTGATCAACTGCGATATTAATTGCTGAAACACTTCTTGCTAATTCAACGCCATTAACATCATAAATAGTGCCTCGCGGTGCAAGTAAGGTTGCAGATTTAGTTAACTCATTTTGGGCGCGATCTACATATCCACTAGCTCTGACTGCCTGCAGATCTATCAGGCGTAGGGCAAATAGTAAAAGCACAACCAAAGCAAAGGCGATAATTTTCCTTATTCGCTCTTGAACTAATTGTTGATGGGTTAACTCTGAATTACTCATGGCTTCAAACCACCACCAGTTAGATCTAGGAATCTAGGGTTGGTATTAACAATCATTCCTAGTTTCATCGCATTTTCGGCTAATTTTGCTGGTGATGATTTTTCAGATACCTCTTTTAATATTGCTTCACGCTGATCAGCCAAGGTAGTTGCCTGCGCCTTAAGTTGTTGCAATTTAAATGCATCCTGGGCTAATGCGGTATTTATCAACAAGAGTGAGAAAAGTCCTGCAATAAAAACAGAGGAAGTGATAATTATGAAACTCTTATCATTTGCCTTCTTGCCACTTTGCAGCTCTGGAACAAGACGCAAGACCGCCTTGGTTGTTCCGGTAGTTACCGCTTTGCGTGAGCGCTCAATTGCTGGTGCAAAATCAAATATCGCCATGGTCTATGCCGCCACTCTTTCAATCGCCCGAAGCCGCATTGATTGAGATCGCGGGTTAATTTCCTGCTCATTTAAATCAGCTGCTTCACTGCCATTTAGTAATAATTTAAATTTCGCTGCTGAGTTTGGTAACTCCATTGGTAGACCAAGGGGTGTATTGCTCTTGGTGGCTTCAGCAAAAAATGTTTTAACAATTCGATCTTCAAGTGATTGATAGGACATCACAATGATGCGACCGCCGACCTTGATCGAGGCAAGTGCTGCTGGGATCGCCCGTTCTAGAATTGATAACTCTTGATTTACTTCGATTCGAAGTGCTTGAAAGGTTCGCTTGGCTGGATTTCCGCCAGTGCGACGAGCCGGAGCAGGGATTGAATCCTTAACAATCTCAGCTAAATCAGTAGTTGTCTTTAATCTTCCGGCTTCTCTGGCTTTAATTATGTTTTCGGCTATTTTGCTAGCAAACTTCTCTTCACCAAATCTTTGTAGCAGCTTTGCTAACTGACCATGTGAGTAGGTATTTAAAAC
>JBIIXT010000066.1:0-5051 GCA_044347205.1 Candidatus Nanopelagicus sp.
TCGAAGTAGTTTAATTCCTCAGAATGAGTGAATATAATTTAGTGGAAGTTGTTGGTGTTCGAGTTGAGATGCCATCAAATCAACCTATAGTTTTATTGAAAGAGATTGACGGGGTTAGATACCTTCCTATATGGCTAGGAAGCGCCGAAGCTACTGCAATCGCATTTGCTCAACAGAATTTAATACCGCCTAGACCACTTACTTTAGATTTATTTAAAACGGTTTTGGATTCATTTGAAATAAACTTAAGCACTGTTTACCTGACTGAAATCAAAGATGGAATTTTCTATGCTCAACTCAACTTCAAAGGCGAAAAAACTGTTTCTGCCAGACCTAGTGATGCGATCGCATTAGCCTTAAGAACTGGTTCTCCGATTTTGGCTAGTACCTCGCTATTAGAGGAAGCTGGAATTGAGATCCCAGATCAAGCCGAGGATGAGGTCGAAAGATTTAAAGAATTCTTGGATCAGATCAATCCAGAGGATTTCCTCGCATAGGCCCTGGGTTAATTCAAGCCTAAAGGTCAGGTATAGATATTCGTGTCTAAGCATTGAAATGATTGATTTAACTTCTACAATTAAGCCTTCCCCGTAGAATCGAGCCCCCATGAGCATTTCCCCTGACATCGGATATCGAGGCGCTACTGCCTGCGTTGCCGCTGGAATCTCTTATCGTCAATTAGATTATTGGGCAAGAACTGGTTTAGTTGAACCAAGCATTCGAACCGCAGCTGGATCTGGTTCACAGCGTTTATACGGTTTCCGAGATATTTTAGTTCTAAAAATTGTAAAGAGATTACTTGATACTGGTGTATCACTTCAAAATATTCGCACGGCAGTTGAACACTTACGTAGTACCGGTATCTCTGATTTAGAGCGAATCACTTTAATGAGTGATGGAGCCTCTATCTATGAGTGCACCAGCGCAGATGACATAGTTGATCTTTTGCAAGGTGGGCAAGGCGTATTTGGTATTGCCATTGGTAAAGTTTGGCACGAAGTTGAAGGCTCACTGCTTAATCTGCAAGGGGAGAGCACTGAAGATGGAAGCGCCGTAAGTAGTGGCGCAAATAACGATGAATTGGCTGAGCGCAGAAAGCGCAAAGGCGCTTAAAAGGCAATACCCTTTCCCTTTAACTTTAGACCTTGGGGGGATTGATGGATCTACGCAATAGCTTTATCGATCGCCACATTGGCCCCAATGATTATCAAACAAACTCAATGTTGCTTGAACTCGGTTATAAGGACTTAAAGGATTTCATCGCCGCAGTTGTTCCAAAAAATATACTTCTGCAGAATCAGATCGAGAATGCTTTACCAATCGGCATCTCAGAGGAAGCTGCAATCGCAGAGCTTCGATCAATTGCATTAGAGAACAAAGTTGTTAAGAATTTTATTGGAAGCGGATATGTAGGCACTATTACACCCTCAGTAATCCTTCGAAATGTTCTTGAGAATCCTGCCTGGTATACCGCATATACGCCGTATCAACCAGAAATAAGTCAAGGAAGATTAGAAGCAATCTTTGCATTCCAAACAGTTGTCTCTGATCTCACTGGATTGCCGGTATCAAATGCTTCAATGCTAGATGAAGCAACCGCTGCAGCCGAAGCAATGACCTTAGCTAGACGGGTTTGGCAAGGGGAGGACTCAGCGATATTTCTAATCGATATAGATCTGCATGATCACGTGAAAGCAGTTATCCATACACGAGCAAAGCCTTTAAATATAGAAGTAAAAGAGATCAACATTTCTGAATATTCCTTTGCTGATGATTTCTTTGGCGCAGTTTTCGCTTATCCAAACTCAACAGGTGAGATTAAGGATCTATCAAAAGCTATAGAAGAAGTTGGGGCCAAGAACGCCCTTTCAATAATTGATTGTGATCTACTAGCTCTTACCCTTTTAAAATCACCTGGTGAATTAAATGCTGACATCGCAATTGGAAGCGCCCAACGCTTTGGAGTTCCAATGGGTTTTGGTGGACCTCATGCGGGATTTATGGCAGTTCGAACTGGTTTAGAGCGCTCAATTCCTGGGAGATTAGTTGGACAATCAATTGATACTCATGGCAACGCCGCATTTAGGTTAGCGCTGCAAACCCGCGAACAACATATCCGCCGGGATAAAGCCACATCCAATATTTGTACCGCACAAGTATTACTTGCCGTAATTTCAGCTTTTTACGCTATTTGGCATGGACCCAAAGGTTTAACTGCTATTGCAACACATATTTCACAGATTGCTAATCGTTTAAGAGTTGATTTAGGCAATAATGGTTTTAAAGTAGGGGATAAGCCAGTATTTGATACGGTTCTTATACAAGATGTTGATGCGCCAGATCTAGTTGCGCAGTTTTTAAACAACGGAATAAATATTAGGTTTGTTGATAACAAGCGAGTTTCAATTACTTTTGATCAAACAACCACGGATTCAGATATTGCAATAATTTATCAACTTCTCAAGGTTAAAAAAACGGATACAACAGCAGAGCTTGCAACAAATCGCTCCAGTAAGTTTTTATCTCATCCGATTTTTAATTCATACCACTCTGAAACTGCCATGCTTAGATACATCCGAACCTTATCTGACCGTGATTTAGCCCTTGATAGAACAATGATTCCACTCGGTTCTTGCACTATGAAATTAAATGCAACTTCAGAGATGATTCCAGTTACGTGGCCAGAATTCGCCAATATTCATCCATTTGCACCATTTGATCAATCCCGAGGCTATAAGAAGATGATCGACCAGTTATCGAATTGGTTAATTGAAGTAACCGGGTATGACGCAGTTTCACTTCAGCCTAATGCGGGATCACAGGGGGAGTTTGCAGGTTTATTGGCAATTAGAAACTACCTTGATAATAAAGGTGAACAACATCGAAAAATCTGTTTAATTCCATCAAGTGCTCATGGAACTAATGCTGCCAGCGCAGTTATGGCCGGCATGAAGGTAGTTGTAATTGAATGTGATGAACTAGGAAATGTTTCAGTTGCCGACATTAAGGCAAAAATTGAGCAATACAAAGGTGAGATTGCTGCATTGATGGTGACGTATCCATCAACTCATGGAGTTTTTGAGGAATCAATTTCGCAAATTTGTGAATTAATCCACGAAGCTGGTGGCCAGGTTTATATTGATGGCGCAAACCTCAATGCATTAGTGGGAGTAGCAAAACCAGGAAAATTTGGAGCAGACGTTTCGCATTTGAACTTGCATAAAACTTTCTGCATACCTCATGGTGGTGGAGGTCCAGGAGTAGGGCCAGTTATTGCACGCTCACATTTAGCGCCATTTTTGCCAAATCATGCTGCAGATCCAAGCGCCGGACCAATAACGGGACCAGGTTCAGTTTCTAGTGCACCTTATGGTTCTGCCTCGATTCTGCCTATTAGTTGGATGTATATCCGAATGATGGGTGGCGCAGGCTTAACAAAAGCGACCGAAACAGCGATTTTATCTGCCAATTATCTAGCTCGAAAATTAGAGCCGATGTTTCCAATTCTTTACAAAGGCCAAAACAATTTAATCGCACATGAATGCATCATTGATATCAGAGAAATCACCAAACAAACTGGTGTAACAGTTGATGATATTGCCAAACGCTTGATGGATCATGGTTTTCACGCACCAACAGTTTCATTTCCAGTGGCTGGAACTATGATGATTGAACCAACAGAATCTGAGGATTTGCGCGAATTAGATCGATTTATTTCCGCCCTTGAATCAATTCACTCTGAAATTAAAGATGTTGCAAATGGTGTGATTACGATTGAAGACTCACCACTTCGCCATGCACCCCACACAATGGGGGATTTAGTCAGAGATGATTGGGATCGAAAATATGCCAGATCCACAGCTGCGTTCCCAAGAGGAGAAAGTTTTGGTATTGGTGCTGGCGGGAAGTATCTTCCAACTGTTGGCCGCATAGATGGCGTTCATGGTGATAGAAACTTGGTATGCAGTTGTTTGCCGATCGAGGAGTTAGCAATCAATTAACTCTTTACTACTTTACATAATGTAGATTATCGGCGATATACCGAACGGCGTAAACCCCACAAGCTCACCATAAACCAAGCTTCCCAAACGATAGATAAGCTCATCTTTGAGTATCCATTCTCCCGTTCGACAAATGTTATTGGGGCTTCTTTAATTGCAAAACCTAACTTGTGAGCATTCATAGCCATCTCAACTTGAAAACCATAACCCTTAGTTTCGATTGAATCTAGATTAACTTTTTGAAGAAATGATCTAGGAATAACTCGATAACCTGAAGTTAAATCTTTGAAAGGTAATCCCAAAGCAAAGGCTGCATACTTGGTGCCTAGTTTGGAAATTAATTGTCGCTTTCTTGGCCAATTCACGACGCTACCACCAGCCATCCATCTAGTTCCGATAACAAAACTATCTGGTGCTGCCAAACTAAGTAATTTACTCAACTCCTCCGGTTGATGACTTAAATCAGCATCCATCTCAACAAAATAATCATAATCTTTGAGTAAACCAGCCTTAAAACCAGCAATATAGGCAGGTCCTAATCCATTTTTACTTGTGCGTTCGAGTACTTCTAAATTGGGTAAATTGACCGCTTTTGCCAGGGAAACTGTGCCATCCGGTGATCCATCATCAATAATTAATATGCTAATTTCGAATGAATTCGATAAATTTTTGATCGTAATTGTTAATCTTTGTAGCAAATTAACAATACTTGGTGCTTCATTATACGTAGGTATTAAAACCAGCACCTTCTGCACTTTAATTTCTCCTTCGCCTAATCAAGAGAAATAATAGCAAGATAAATGCAGCCACTTCTGGATAAAATCGCAATTTTGCAGCCATAGTTTTGCCTTCAACCAATTGAATATCATCGATTAATACACCAGGTGAAAACTTGGGAATCTCTGACTTGATTTCGCCTTTACTATCTATGAAGGAGGTGATGCCTGTTGTTGATACATAGGCTAGCTCTCGAGATGTTTCTAGCGCCCTAACCTGCGCAATATTGCGCAATTGCGCTAGTTGAGCAGTATCACCAAAAGTAGCATTATT
>JBIIXT010000067.1:0-4988 GCA_044347205.1 Candidatus Nanopelagicus sp.
CAAAATGAAAAACTGCAAATCTGTGCAAATTATCAATTACTGAATCTGATGCAACAAATGAGAGCTGGGAATCAGTTCCAATTAACCATGGCCAAAGCTGGAGATTCATTAAAATACCAAAGAACTGCGTTGCGATTATGGCATAAATACTGATTACAAATATTTCAGTTTTTCCATTTATTCTCTTTGGAATAAATCCAGCAAACATGGCTACCCAGCCGGCAGCTAACATTTGAAATGCCAGCCATGGGCCAATTGCGCCGGTAATTAATGCAGATGCAAACAAAGAGGTAACGCCAAGGGTAAAACCAAAGTTGGCACCAAAAACTCTGCCAATTAAAATTAACAAAAACCAAATTGGTTCAATTCCAATCGCGCCTGCTCCCAGTAATCGCAGCGCACAAATGAGTGCTGCAAATACACCAAGTAAAGCAACTGACTTAGAATCCAAACCGCTGTAATTGATCTCTAAAATAAAAAGCAAAATTGCGATTGGCAAAATCGCAGCAGCTAACCATTTGGTGTTCGCGCCTTGAAAGAGAAAAAAGTTTGATTCTGGAATAAAAAGAGGCCAAGTAAATGCTAAAAGGCCAAGCAGGGAGACTGGCGCTAATAGATATGAACTTCGTCTGAGCATTTATTGCTCTCGCTCAATCTCAGCATCAATTAGATCGGCCACGGTAAGCCAATTTTGGCCAGCGAAAACTTTATTTATCTGTGGCGCAAAAGCCGGCGAGGAGGTTAGAACCTCTCTAGTTGAACCATCAGAGATAATTTCACCCTCTGCAATCACAACAATTCGATTAGCTAAATCTGCTACCAACTCAACATCATGGGTTGCTAGAACTACACAAACGCCTTCTGCTGCAACCT
The DNA here is from genome assembly GCA_044347205.1 of Candidatus Nanopelagicus sp. Taxonomy (GTDB): domain Bacteria; phylum Actinomycetota; class Actinomycetes; order Nanopelagicales; family Nanopelagicaceae; genus Nanopelagicus. Next base: position 874 of record JBIIXT010000067.1, read on the forward strand.
CTCTTAAAATCTGGATTAACTCATCTTTTGCTCGATAATCTAAACCTCTGGTTGGTTCATCAAGGAGTAAAATCTTTGGTTTAGTGACCAGAACAAGGGCCAGTGCCAATAGTAATTTTTGCCCTTCAGAAAGATCCCTTGGGTGTGAATCAAAATTAATTGAGTTAGTTAATCGCTTCAGATACGCCTGGGTTGAACCAATACTTAAACCATTGTGTTGATCAGTATGTGAACATTCACTCTGCACGCTCACTCCAAAGAATAGATCGGCTGGCTCTTGCGGGACGTATCCAATTAAGTCTGTGAAATCACTTCCGATTAATTGATCTGGCACATGCCCTGCAACCTTTACCTCACCTGTCTTAATCTTTAAGCCACCGGCGATCGAACGCAGTAGCGTGCTCTTGCCTGCACCATTTCTTCCCATGATTGCGATGATCTCACCTTTACTAAAATTTAAATTAACACCCTTTAAAACCTCTTGATCGTTATAAGTAGCAGATAACTTACTGATTTCAATAATTGGGTCTTGCTTTGTTTTGCTAGCTGAATTCACAGTTTTAGTTGAAAGTTGCCAATTATTTGTTACTCGTTTGAGATCTCGAACCGAAAGAGGTAATTGATTAAGCTTAAGAAATTTTGCTGCTTTAACAATTGGCGGATTGATATCACTTTTGCTCATAATCTCTTGCGGTGACCCGACTTCAATTTGGCCATCGCCTTTAACTAAAACAATTCGATCAACAAAGTGGATAACTCGCTCCAACTTATGCTCTGCCATGATTACCGTTAAACCAAGATCATGAACGAGTTTGTTAATGATCGCCAGCACCTCCTCGGCTGCCACAGGATCAAGGGCACTAGTCGGTTCATCAAGAACTAAAACCTTTGGATTCATTACTAGTGCTGATCCAATCGCAACTCGCTGCTGTTCACCGCCAGAGAGTGAGGATAAACTTCGTTTTCTAATTGATTGCAAAGAAAGTAAATCAATTACTTCTTCAACTCTACGGCGAATAATGGTTGGATCAACACCATTTGTTTCTAAGCCAAAAGCAATTTCATCCTCCACTTGATCAGTAACAAAACCATTAAGTGGATTTTGACCAACGATGCCGATAATTCCAGAAAGCTGCCCAGGCTTTAATTGGTTAATCGATTGACCGGCGACGGTGATTTCACCATTTAGAATTCCGGCCGTGTGGTGGGGAATAACACCGTTAATTAACCGCATAAAACTACTTTTTCCAGCACCTGTTAAACCAATAATTAAGATCAATTCACTTTCATTTACCGAGAAGGTTAAATTTTCTAAGATGGTTTTTTTAGAGTTTGGATAAACGAGTGAAACATTTTCAAATGAAATCATCTTGTGACCTGCACAGGCTTGGTGATCCAGAGGGGTGCACTGGCAAAGGCAATAAATATGAGCAGTGAAATAATCAAGGCAAAGGAAGAAAGTAGGGTTGGCAAGAACAATATGAGATAAATACTTATTATTGTTACTACAAAATCTACAAATACAAACTGCTCTGCGCGATAGCGGGTAGGCCGCTTGCTGTAACCAAATCCTCGACTCTCCATCGCGGCGGAAAGGTCAATGGCTTTCTCTAAACTTTCCTCAAGTACTGGCGTTAAAATTTTATTGAAATTTCGGATCGTAATCTCGGCTTCACCGCGAAATTTTCGGGCCATCTTCACTCGCTGATAAGAAGCAACGATTTGTGGCAGAACTGAGAAAGCGATGATTAGCGTGACGCCAAATAGATAGATTCGACTCGATAACATTTTAATTAATGCAATCGGGGAGGAAAGGGAAGTGGCTGCTCCAAAGGCAATGACAATTAATGCAAAGGTTAAGCTCTCATCGAGAACAGAAAGCAATCGTGCCTCGGTAACCGCCCCTCCGATACGAATACCTGCTAAGAAATCTGGCATTTGAATTTGGGGAAGTGTAAACAGGATTTCACCTGGCAGCTGCGTGCCAATTAGAACTGCAAAAACAAATCTTATGACAAGTGCTGAAATAGCTAATTGAACTGCAAACTTAAATGAATTACCCCAAACTGTATTTGTACCGCGTTTAAATACGATAAAGATAAATAACAAGATGCTTACAATTGCAACAAGGAATTGGTCACTTCGAATTGCTGAAATTGCAACGGCAAGTGACCAAATCCACCAAGTTATTGAGTTCATGGAAGGCTAGATTTATCTAATTAATTAATTAATTAATCTAACCAATCACATTCGCTTGCGTTTTTTTACAGTTATTGCCAGCGTGATGGCTAATAGTGCTGCTAATACAACGGCAATAATTGGCCCAAACTCCATCTCATTTTCAAGCTCCAGAGCCTTTTCATTCTCTTCGGATTGGGCCGCAATTGCCTCCGCTGATGGCATATCAACTTCTGGGCCACACTCAGCAGCTGGATAACCCTCGATACCGCAAAGTAAACCACCCTTGTCATTTCGCACAGTTACAGCGGTGTTTAAAACATCTATGCCGGTTGCATCCTTTTTCACTAATGCACAACTAGATATTGAGTTTGGTGGCATTTCATTATTTGGTGCGATTATTTCTGGCCCGAAATTAATTACTAAACCAACTCTAATTTTTCCGCTAGCAGCAGGTGTATCAGCGCATAATGATGCAAAATCCGCTTCCTCACTTGGTGTTGCTGCAGGTATGGCCTCATTGCTGATGCTGAAAGACCAACCTTCAACTGCGCCATCTTTTAGTTTTACAGTTGGACCAGTCATAGCCGCTACCCAAGATTGGCTGTTAGGTTCGGCTTGGAAGTATCCCCAATAGCGGTAGCCTTTTTCAGCTGCTGCCGGATTAGCTAATGCCAATGTTGATGTGACGGTTAATAAAAAGACCGCAATAATGCGCGGTAGAACGCGCTTAATAGTAGTTATTGAAATCATTTAAAGCCTCTCTAGATGAGAGTCATACAGGGCAAAGAAACCCAAAAAACTGAGAATCTGTCGCACCGTAATCCTCGACGGTTGGATATGACAAGAGCTGAGTAGGTAATCCGACTTAAATTAATTTTTGAAATTAATTTTCACGGTTGCGGGTCAGCGCCAGATTTTCACTGGCTTCCCCTACTTAACTCCAATGGAGCAATTAAATATTAAAGCTTCAGTATTAAATTTTCATCCGGTAAAAGATGTTTGGCAGAGCATAGATCAAAAAAAAATGCGGGGCGATTCGCCACGCTTGCATCCAGCACTAGATTAAGAGCCAGATATTGCATAACGGGTATTTTGAAGTAGGGTTCAAATATGGAACACAGACGCCTTGGCAGTACCGGAATGTATGTCTCTGAGATTACCTACGGAAATTGGATCACACATGGCTCCCAGGTAGAGGCAGAAGCGGCGATCAAGTGCGTTAAAGAGGCTTTTGTTCAAGGAATTACAAGTTATGACACTGCAGATGTTTACGCGGGTACCAAGGCTGAGTCGGTTCTAGGAAAAGCACTTAAGGGTTACCGGCGCGAGAGCTATGAGTTATTCACCAAAGTTTATTGGCCAACTGGTACTGGCAAAAATGATCGCGGACTCTCTCGTAAACATATTATGGAATCTTGTAACGGTTCACTAAAGCGATTAAAAACTGATTACATTGATCTCTACCAGGCCCACCGCTTTGATTATGAAACACCACTCGAGGAGACGCTAAGCGCCTTTGATGATCTCATCCGGCAGGGGAAGGTGCACTACATTGGTTTTTCAGAGTGGACCGCTGAACAAATTGCTGCTGCACTAAAGATTCAAGATGCCAAGGGTTACAACAGATTTGTTTCCAGCCAACCACAGTATTCAATGCTCTGGCGAGTAATCGAATCGGCTGTTATTCCGCTTTCTGTAAATGAAGGTATTGGCCAAATTGTTTGGTCACCAATTGGTCAAGGCGTGCTAACTGGCAAGTATCTACCTGGCAAGAAAGCACCAGCAGGGTCAAGAGCTACTGATAAAAAAGGTGGCGCAAATATGATCTCTAGATTTATGAATGATGATGTTTTAACCGCAGTGCAAAAACTAATCCCGATTGCGAAAAAAGTAGATTTAACACCTGCCCAATTGGCAATTGCCTGGGTTCTTCA
>JBIIXT010000068.1:0-4923 GCA_044347205.1 Candidatus Nanopelagicus sp.
AAAGCTACATCTGCTAACTCTTCTTCAATTCGAAGTAATTGGTTGTACTTTGCAACTCGCTCTGATCGAGCAGGTGCGCCGGTTTTAATTTGACCACACTCAAGTGCCACCGCTAAATCGGCAATTGTGGTGTCCTCTGTTTCACCTGATCGGTGGCTCATCATTGATCGATATCCACTTCGATGAGCGAGGGCAACAGCATCCATTGTTTCAGTTAGTGTGCCAATTTGATTTACTTTAACCAGCAATGCATTTGCGGTCTGGTTTTCGATACCGCGAGAAAGGCGCTCTGGATTTGTTACAAATAAATCATCGCCTACTATTTGAATCAAATCGCCTAATTGATCAGTTAATTTCTTCCAACCAGCCCAATCATCTTCATCGAGTGGATCTTCAATTGACACCAATGGATATGATTTAACAAGATCACTGTAATAAGCAATCATTTCATCTGAAGTTAGCAATTTGTCCTCAAATTTGTACTTACCGTTTTCATGAAACTCAGTTGCTGCTACATCCATTGCTAAGCCAATCTCTTTACCGGGCTTAAAGCCAGCTTTTTCAATCGCCTCTAAAATTAAATCAAGTGCTGCTCGATTGCTCGCAAGATTTGGCGCAAAGCCACCTTCATCACCAATACTTGTAGCTAAGCCCTGCTTTTTTAATACTGATTTCAAGCTGTGGTAAATCTCAGCACCCCAACGCAATGATTCTTTAAAGGTGGCTGCGCCAATTGGTGCCACCATAAACTCTTGAATATCAACATTTGTATCTGCGTGCGCTCCACCATTTAGTATGTTCATCATTGGAACTGGCAAGGTGTGTGCAGTTGGTCCACCAATATATTTAAAAAATGAAAGATCACTGCTTTCAGCTGCTGCGCGAGCACTTGCTAGTGAAACACCAAGAATTGCATTGGCTCCTAATTTAGATTTATTTTTTGTACCATCTAGTGCAATCATTTCATCATCAATTAAACGTTGATCTTGAGCATCAAAGCCACAAATTACTGGTGCGATTTTTTCATTAACATTTCTTACTGCATTTTCAACACCCTTACCAAGATAACGCTTACCTTCATCACGTAGCTCTGCGGCTTCAAAGGCGCCAGTTGATGCACCACTTGGAACTGCGGCTCGGGCTGTACTTCCATCAGCTAAAACAACTTCAACTTCAACAGTTGGATTTCCTCGAGAATCTAATATTTCTCTCGCATGAATGGTTTCAATTATTGCCATGAAATACTCCTAGGAAATGTTAGATGAGTTATGGCGTAATTCTACCTTGTTCATACTGCAAGATATTGCTAATTAACCCCTGGGCTGCATTACGAAGCGCCGCTTCTGGATCAATTCCATTCTTTACCGCCTGAGCAATTATTCCAATTAGTAACTCACCAAATTCATCTGAATTTATATTTGGATCGAGCTTTACTGGTTCCTGAATCTTTAATTCATAATCAAATTTTTCACTTCGGTATAACAACTTTGCCACCAAAGGCAGTGCTGGTTGGCCAACTGGAACTCCATCAATCGCAGATTTTCTTCCTTTTTCAACCGCTTTCTGTTTCTCCCAATTTTCTAAAACCTGATCACTGGATAGATCCTTCTTGTCACCAAAAACGTGTGGGTGTCTTAACTCCAACTTATCGGCGATGCTTTTTGCTACATCCTCGATATCAAATGGACTGGTTTTATGTTCCTGGGCAATTCGAGCGTGAAAGTAGACTTGCAGCAGCAGATCACCTAACTCCTCCTGCATTGCATTTTGATCTTTAAGTTCAACTGATTCAATAAATTCATAGGACTCTTCAAGTAAGTACTTTAAAAGTGAAGCATGATCTTGTTCGGCATCCCATGGACAACCGCCAGGTGATCGGAGTTTATCCATCACCTCGCGAAGTCGAATTAATTGTGAACTCACAATTTTTTATTTAAGGAACAGGTGTAACTGCGCCATCGGTGTTATCTGCTTCTTCGATGGATGCTGTTTCAGGATTCCATTTACCGTATCGCTCATTAACACTAACACCTAATTTTTTCGCAGTATCGGTGACTATTTTTGTTAAAACATCACCAGCACTTTCAGGGGTAGCACCCTCTGCAATGATGAACTCATTTAATTTTTCAGAGATCATAATAATTTTTATGTACTTATCTAAGTTTGATGGTGCCAAAGAGGCAGAAACTAATGCCTGTGGCATCTGATCTTCACCACCTTGTTGAAGCACAATTTCGGCTCGGCGCGCTGCAACATCTGCTGGTGTAATTGTGATTTTTTTATCTGCAATAACTTGATCTAATATGTTTGTAATTATTTGAAACTGAGCTTGAGTACGACTTAATTGCGCACCAGACTCTAAGTTCATTTGTGAAGTATCAACTTTGGCGCGTTCAGTGAGAATTTCATCGACATACTTTTGAATCTGGGCAGAACTAATCTTGGTTTCACCAATCGCCACACCAGAGCCCATTTGGCCACATGCGGTCAAAATAATTAGAGTGAGTAAGCCAGCTGAAATCTTCTTCAAATTATTGATCTTCGTTTGCAATTTCATCCTCGATTTCTATTCACTGACTTTAATCAGATGGTTGAATATTTTTTAGCAAGCGGTTGAATTAAATTTTTTATAATTGAATCTACCCAAGCAAGAGTAGAAGTATCCCCTAACGTACCCGCTTCAATCCAATTGGGCGTGTGTGGGCGGGCAACTAGAACGGTTCCGCTGGCATTTTTATAGATTGATCCGGGGTAAAGTCGATTTAATTTAATTTGAGCCGACTCCGGCAGAGTGACAGGTGAAATTCGCAGACTCTTACCAGCTAATGCAATTTCAGTAATTCCTAAAGATTTAGCGGTGATTCGAAGAGCCGCAACCGCCAACAACTCAGTTACTGGCTCGGGTAATTGACCGAAACGATCAATTAATTCTGATTTAATTTCAAGCAAAGCTTGCTCATCTATAGCATCTGCAATACGGCGATATAAGTCAAGTCGTAATCGCTCAGATTCAATGTACTCAACTGGCAGGTGTGCGTTAATTGGTAGCTCAACTTTGCAATCAATTTTCTTCGGCGTATCTTCAAAGTAACCGCTCTTAAACTCTTCAACTGCATCTGAAACCATCCTCATATACAAATCAAATCCAACTTCAGCTATGTGCCCAGATTGTTCACCACCCAATAAATTTCCAGCACCGCGAATTTCTAGATCTTTTAAAGCAACCTGCATTCCGGCACCAAGGTCGGTATTTGTTGCAATAGTTGTTAATCGATCATGAGCTAATTCAGAGATTGGTTTATCTGTTGGATAAAGGAAGTATGCGTAAGCACGTTCACGGCTTCTGCCCACTCGCCCGCGCAATTGATGCAACTGAGATAGCCCAAATAGATCTGATCGATCAACGATCAAAGTGTTGGCATTTGGAATATCTATTCCGCTCTCAATAATTGTTGTGCAGAGCAGAAGGTCAAACTCTCTATTCCAAAATCCAAGAATTACCTCCTCCAAAATCCGCTCATTCATCTGGCCATGGGCAATACCTATTTTTAACTCTGGAACCAAGATCTTTAGTCGCTCTGCAACGGCTTCAATATTTTCTACTCGGTTATGGATAAAAAATACCTGTCCATCTCTTAACAACTCTCGATGAATTGCAGCGGTAATCTGCTTTTCATCATGGGGTCCAACATAAGTTAATACTGGATGTCGCTCTTCAGGTGGTGTTGTTATATTCGACATCTCACGAATTCCAGTAATTGCCATCTCAAGTGTGCGAGGAATTGGTGTGGCTGACATTGCCAATACATCTACATTTGTTCTAGCCTTTTTAAGTTCCTCCTTATGTTCCACGCCAAAGCGCTGCTCTTCATCTACTACGAGCAGACCAAGATCCCTAAAAACAATATCTTTCGATAGCAATCTGTGCGTTCCGATCACAACATCTATTTCACCTGTTGCTAAGCCACTAATAACAGCTTTACTTTGGCTTGCAGTATTAAATCTAGAAAGCGCCGCTAACTTAATTGGAAATCCTGAGTAGCGATTTGTGAATGTATTAAAGTGCTGTTGTACTAATAACGTAGTCGGTACCAAAATTGCAACCTGCTTACCATCTTGTACCGCTTTAAAGGCGGCCCGGACTGCAATCTCAGTTTTGCCATAACCAACATCACCACAAACAATTCGATCCATCGGATGAGGTGCTTCCATGTCACGCTTAACCTCATCAATTGTTGATTGTTGATCAATCGTTTCTACAAATGCAAAACTTTCTTCGAGCTCTTTCTGCCATGGTGTATCGACCGAAAAAGCAAAGCCAGGAGCGCTCATTCGAGCTGCATACAAACGTATTAATTGCGCTGCAATCTCCTTTATTGCTTTGCGAGCTTTTCGCTTTGTACTCTGCCAATCCGCACCTCCAATTCGGTGCAGAGCTGGTGCTTCACCGCCAACATACTTTGTTACTTGTTCAAGTGTGTCAGTTGGTACAAACAATTTGTCAGCTGGTTGACCGCGCTTAGAAGCGGCATACTCAAGTACTAAGTACTCTCTCGTAACACCATTAGTGCTTCGATTTATAAGCTCAACATACCGGCCAACACCGTGCTGTTCATGAACCACGTAATCACCAGCGATTAGTAGAAGTGGATCAATTGATTTTTTGCGGCGGGATGGCATTCGAGCTAAATCTTTATCGGATGCGCGCTGGCCAGAAATATCTTTTTCGGTTAAAAACACAATCTTCTGGTCTTCGTTAATGTAGCCATTAGCAATTGAGCTTTGAATTAAAGCAATTACTGAGTTTTCTGCAGGATTAATCGTATTAGGTAAATCAGCCTGATTTAGTAATTCATGAAATCGATTTAAGGTACCGACTCCGGGCGCGGAGAAAGTTATTTGATATCCGGCCTTAAACCATTG
>JBIIXT010000090.1:0-17074 GCA_044347205.1 Candidatus Nanopelagicus sp.
CAAAGGCGGTGCTCTACCAATTGAGCTAGGTCCCCGTGTTTGCGGGGGGTGGGCCTATGTGGACTTGAACCACAGACCTCTTCCTTATCAGGGAAGCGCTCTAACCAGGCTGAGCTATAGGCCCTTTCGCTGGTGAAGGCTACCTGAGTAAGTCCTTACAGACCAAAACTTATATTTTCTCCCTTGCTTAAGCTTCTTCTAAATCTTCTACTAAACGAGTAACAGATACTACTGATATTCCAGCATCTAGGTTAACCAGGCGAACACCTAAGGTATCTCGACCAGTTTCACGGATCTCACTCAGTGGAGTTCGCATAACAGTGCCAGCTGAAGAGATCGCCAAGATTTCATCTGACTCCTGAACAATCATGGCGCCAACTAGAACTCCTCTGGAATCCTCATCAATCTTTGCTGCCTTCACGCCAATTCCACCACGACCCTGAGTTCGATACTCCTCAAGTTTGGTTCGTTTTGCATACCCGCCATCTGTTGCGGTAAATACATAATTTTTATTATCGCTACTAATTGCTGCCATCGCTAATAAGTTATCGCCCTTGCGGAATTTCATACCAATCACACCAGTTGCACCTCTGCCCATTGGACGAAGTGATTCATCATTTGCTGAAAACCTTAGTGACATGCCCATCTTTGAAACTAATAACAACTCATCCTTTTGATCAATTAAGGATGCTGAAACAACCTCGTCATTTTCTTTTAAGGTAACAGCGATTAAGCCACCCGTGCGTGGTGAGTCATATTCAGGAAGTGGTGTCTTCTTCACAATGCCGCCCCTGGTAGCTAAAACTAAAAATGGTTGAGTTTGGTAATCACTTATTGCAATTACTTGCGCAATTGTTTCATCCGGCTTAAATGCCAATAAGTTTGCAACATGTTGACCACGGGCATCTCGGCCAGCATCTGGTAACTCATGAACCTTGGCGCGATAAACCCGGCCTTTGTTTGTAAAGAAGAGTAACCAGTTGTGAGTTGATGCCGTAAAGAAATGTTCGACTACATCATCAGTTTTTAGCGCTGCACCTTTTACACCTTTACCGCCGCGGCGTTGCGCCCGATAAGCATCAGCTTTTGTGCGCTTTGAATATCCACCTTTAGTAATAGTTACAACAACATCTTGATCAGGAATTAAATCTTCAACGGATAAATCAGTGTCGCCAGCAATTATTTGAGTGCGGCGCTCATTGCCATACTTAGCACCTACTTCTTGTAGTTCGGCTTTAATAATTGTTCGTTGTTTTTCTGGGCTAGCTAAAATGATATTTAACTCTTTGATATCAGCCATTAAGCCGTCATACTCATCATTAATCTTCTGGCGCTCAAGAGCTGCAATTCGGCGCAGCTGCATATCTAAGATGGCATTTGCTTGAATCTCATCTACCTCTAGTAACTTCATTAAGCCTTCGCGTGCCTCTTCAGGCGTCTTACTAGCGCGAATTAACGCAATTACAGCATCTAGAGCATCTAGTGCTTTTAAATAACCTTTCAAGATATGGGCACGTCGCTCGCGCTCTGCTAATCGATACTTGCTTCGGCGAACAATTACTTCAACTTGATGCTCAATGTAATAACGAATGAATTCATCTAATCGCAGGGTGCGTGGGACGCCATCTACTAACGCCAACATGTTTGCGCCAAATGAATCTTGTAATTGGGTGTGTTTATATAAGTTATTTAGAACTACCTTTGCAATTGCATCATTACGCAAAACGATTACTAGTCTTTGGCCAAGTCGCTCATTACCTTCATCGCGCACATCTGCAATTCCTTTAATTCGGCCATCTTTAACAAGTTCTGCAATTTTTAGCGCTAAATTATCTGGGTTTACTTGGTAGGGCAGCTCGGTTACTACTAAACAGGTGCGCTTATTAATTTCTTCTACTTCAACAACAGATCTCATAATTACTGAGCCGCGGCCAGTTTTATAAGCATCTTCTATTCCGCTGCGACCGACAATTAACGCCTTTGTTGGAAAATCTGGACCTTTCACAATTGTCATTAATTTTGCAAGTAGCTCATCAGATTTCATCTGTGGATTTTCAAGAGCGAAACAAGTTGCCTCAATTACCTCATTTAAATTATGTGGTGGAATATTTGTTGCCATTCCAACTGCAATTCCGGCCGAACCATTAACTAATAAGTTTGGAAAGCGACTTGGTAGGACAGTTGGCTCTTGTGATCGACCATCATAATTTGGAATGAAATCAACTGTGTCTTCATCGATATCACGCATCATCTCCATTGCAAGTGGTGCAAGACGTGCTTCGGTGTAACGCATCGCAGCAGCTGGATCATTTCCAGGAGATCCAAAGTTTCCGTTTCCATCAATTAACGGATAACGCAGTGACCAAAATTGTGCCAAGCGAACTACTGCGTCATAAATAGCGGTGTCACCATGTGGGTGGTAATTACCCATTACATCTCCGACGATACGAGATGATTTGTAGTAACCCTTATCTGGGCGATAGCCCGCATCAAACATTGCATAAAGCACGCGGCGGTGTACTGGTTTTAAACCATCTCTAATATCTGGAAGAGCGCGGCCAACAATTACTGACATTGCGTAATCTAAATAAGATCGCGCCATTTCAACTTGTAAATCAACAGATTCTTGCCGGTCCCGACCATGCTCTGAGTTGTGGTCTTTAAATGTGGTGTCCATTAAATATCCAAGAATCTAACATCTTTAGCATTGCGCTGAATAAATGATCTACGTTGCTCAACATCCTCACCCATTAATACTGAAAATAAATTATCGGCAGCTGCGGCGTCATCTAAAGTAACTTTTATTAAAACTCGAGTTGCTGGGTCCATTGTTGTATCCCATAACTCTTTGGCTGGCATTTCACCTAAACCTTTAAATCGTTGAATACCATCCTCTTTTGGAAGACGTTTGCCGTTTGAAACTCCCATTTGAATAAAGCCGTCTCGCTCTTTATCACTAAATGCGTATTGCACCGGCTCTTTGCCGCCCCACTTAAGTTTGTAAAGTGGCGGTTGTGCCAAATAAACAAAACCATTTTCAATTAAAGGTTTCATGAATCTAAATAGCAAAGTTAAAAGCAGGGTGCGAATATGTTGGCCGTCAACATCAGCATCGGCCATCAAAATAATTTTGTGATAGCGAAGTTTGGCTAGATCAAAATCGTCATGGATTCCAGTGCCAAGTGCGGTAATTAACGCTTGTACTTCATTATTTTGTAGTACTCGATCAATTCTAGCTTTTTCAACATTTAAAATTTTGCCGCGAATTGGAAGTACTGCCTGATAACGAGAATCTCGCCCACCCTTTGTTGAACCACCCGCAGAATCTCCCTCGACAATATAAAGCTCACATTTTTCTGGCTCTGTCCATTGGCAATCAGCTAACTTTCCTGGCATGCCACGGCCTTCTAGTAATCCTTTTCGATTACGTGAGAGATCTCGAGCTTTTCTAGCGGCTACTCGAGCGGCTGCGGCATCTATAGATTTTCTAACAATATCTTTTCCTTCACTTGGGTTTTGTTCAAACCAAGAGGTTAAGTGATCGTTCATAGATTTTTGGGTAAAGGATTTTGCTTCGGTATTTCCTAATTTTGTTTTGGTTTGTCCTTCAAATTGTGGCTCACCAATTTTGATCGAGATAATCGCAGTTAAACCCTCGCGCACATCATCACCAGTTAGGCGATCCTCTTTCTTGCGAATAAATCCCCACTCCTCGCCAAACTTATTTACGATTGAAGTTAACGCCGTTCTAAAGCCTTCTTCGTGGGTGCCGCCCTCATGGGTGTGAATTGTGTTTGCAAAGCTGTAAACGGATTCAGAGAAGCCATCATTCCATTGCATAGCAACTTCTAATGAGATTTTTTGTTTATTGTCCTCTTCGATAAAAGCAATAATGTTTTTATGAGTTGCACCTTTTGATAAATTTAAATGCTTAACAAAATCAATAATTCCGCCATCGTATTGATAGCGGGTATGTAGTTGATTTCCTTTTTCATCCACATGGCCAGGACGATCATCGGTTAAAGTTAAAATCAAACCTTTATTTAAAAATGCCATTTCACGAAAGCGGGTAGATAAAGTTTCATAAGAAAAATCTGTAGTTTCAAAGATTTCTTTAGAGGGCCAGAAGGTAACCGTGGTTCCAGTACCTTCGATAGCGGCGCCTTTTTTAACTGGCGCTGTGGGTACTCCTAATTTATAACTTTGTGTGTATAAGTTTCCATCTCGTTTAACTTCAACTGCAAGATCAGTTGATAGTGCGTTAACAACTGAGATACCAACACCGTGCAGACCGCCTGAAACACTGTAGCCACCATCGCCGAATTTTCCGCCGGCGTGCAGAACTGTTAGTACAACTTCAAGTGCTGGCTTTTTTTCTACTGGGTGAATATCAACTGGGATGCCTCGGCCATTATCAATTACTTTTAATGAGCCATCTTTTTGCAGGATTACATTTATCTCAGTGCAATAACCAGCTAGTGCTTCATCAACTGAGTTATCTACGACCTCATAAACCAGGTGATGTAATCCGCGTTCACCAGTTGAACCGATATACATTCCGGGGCGTTTTCGAACAGCATCTAAACCTTCTAGAACGGTGATGTTTGAGGCGTCATAACCTTGGCTTGCTGCTTTAACTGAAGGTTGTTTTGCCGCCATAAATCACCTCACTTAATCTCTTAGAATTAAACCTCGCCGCTTTTCAGCGGTACACGGCTCGTATCTTACTCGGATTACCAGGTGAGAATTAATGAAAATCGGCGCTCTGTGGCGTAAATGCGCTACTTTCAGCGAAGTTTTGTGGGTGGATACAGCTTTTTGCTATCCGTAGGTGTCCCTGGGCCCGCGGGCCCCTTTTATCGAGCGTAGCCCTTTTTTCCAGCTGGGCGCTTGGGGTCCGATAAAAATTAAAGATTCAACAAGTGCGCCTGGGGCAGAGGATGAGATTGTTTTTAGTAATTCATTTTGCATCAATCGCATCTGTGTTGCCCATGCAGATGATGAACTTTGAATAGTTAGTCGACCTTCATTTAATGAGATTGGTGTTGTGTGTTCTGCAATATCTGCGCCGACAATACTTATCCAGTCACTAAATAAGTTTCCTTCTGCCACACCTTGATCCCAATTACGATTTTGGATTACCTCTGACAACACAGTTGCTAAAGATTGTGGATCAGTTACATGCTGCCTGACCTCATTTTGTTGATCATTCTTCTGCTTTCTAAAGCCAGAGCGATAAAACTTATAAATTTCTTTTGCTAAATCTCGTTTCATAATTTACTCACACTGCCACTTTTAACTAAATACTTATCTCCTGTTAGTGATTTAGGTAGGTCGCCATCAACTGCCACAGTAATAATTGTCTGCTCAGCCGATTGGGCAATAGATGCTAAATGTTCACGCCGTTCTTCATCTAACTCTGAAAAAACATCATCTAAAATTAAAATCGGAGAGAGGCCATCTTTTTTAAGAAGTTGATAGGTGCTTAATTTTAAAGCAAGTGCAATTGACCAAGATTCGCCATGGCTGGCGTAACCTTTAACTTGGTGATCACCCAACATAAGTAACAAATCATCGCGGTGTGGACCACATAGAGTTAAACCGCGTTCCATCTCAGCGCCTCGGTTATTAATTAACTTCTCCATAATTTTATTGCTGTTTTCTGCGCTGTCCTGACTTGGATTATCAATGCTTGATTTATAAATAATCTCAGCGGGTTTGGTTGAAGAAATATCCTTATAAACCGCGTTAAATATTGGCTGGATCTCTTTTAGTACTGCAATGCGTAAAGCTATTAGTTCTCCACCAAATTGCGCCACTTGTTTGTCCCAAGGGGCAAGTGCGTCATTATTGGCCCGAGATTTTAAAAGTGAGTTGCGTTGTTTAACTGATCGCTCATAATCTGAAATAACAGCAGCAATTCTTGGTGATCTAAGTGTTAATAATTGATCAATAAACCTGCGCCGCTCTGATGGGTCACCTCGAACAATGTCTAGATCTTCCGGTGAAAAATAAATACTTTGCACAATACCAAAGATCTCTTTTTGGCTGCGAACTGCGTTTTGGTTTATCTTCGCCCGGTTTGCTTTATCGGCATTAATTTCAAGCTCTATTAATATTTCACGCTCTGGGTTTTTAACCTTAGCCCTGATATATGCAGATGTATTTCCTAGTTTTACTAATGGGGTATTTGATGAAACCCGATGAGAGGTTAAAAATGTTAAATACAAGATGCTCTCTGCAATATTGGTTTTACCTTCACCGTTTTTACCAACAAAGATTGAAATACCAGGATTTAGTGCTAAATCTAGTTCGGTATATGAGCGGTAATTAGTTAGCGCTAAGTTTGTGATTAACACTCTTTTAAAAAGGGTTTTGCTATGAGGAGTAACGCATTGGCATTAACAAGTACTTGTAATTTGTAATTGGCGCACTATTTGCTTCGGTTTGCCCAGTTAGCACAGCTGGTTTATTGGCGCCGGTAAATGCAATATGTACGAATGCAGATTGGATGGCATTTAAACCATCAACTAAAAACTGTGGGTTAAAAGCGATGTTGATATCTTCACCTTTGTAGTTAATATCTAACTGCTCAGTTGCTTGTGCTTCATCGCCTGTGCCTGCTTCAAGGCGTAGTGAATTGCTAGAAAAGTTCAGCCGTAGTGGAACTGTTTTATCAGTTACTAATGCAACCCGGCGGACTGAATCCAATAATGGTGCTACCTCAATAATTGCATCCGCGGTTGATTCAGCCGGTAGTAAATGTCTAAATGGTGGGAACGAGCCATCTAAAACTCTTGAGGTTAATGATTTTCCTTCAGTAATAAAACCGACAAGTTTTTCATTGGTTGTAGCTGGCGAGAGCGCAAGAGTTACTTGGGCATTGCCCACTAAAGATTTAGCCGCATCAGCTAATGTGCGAGCGCGCAACAATGAAGTGGTTTCGATATTGGCATCAGTAGCGCTCCAGCTTAATTCACGGACTGCTAATCGGTAGCGGTCAGTTGCCGCCAATGTAATTTGGTTTTTGTTTATCTCTACAAAAACACCAGTAAGTGTTGGGAGTGAGTCATCTTTACCAGCAGCAATTGCTACTTGGTTAATCGCTGTTGAGAATAAATCACTAGTTAATGTTCCGGTTGCCGCTGGCAATGTTGGAAGTGTTGGGTACTCTGTTAGTGGAAGTGTTGGTAATGTGAATTTGGCGCTTCCTGCAGTTACTAGAACCCGGGTGCCTTCTAAGTTAAAAGTTACAGCTTTAGCTGGAAGTGATCTGGCAATGTCAGCTAATAATCTTCCGGGAACTAAAACTTTTCCTTTTTGATTAACGTCTGCTGAAAACTTTGCTTTAGTTGATGTTTCTAGATCTGAACCGGATAAAGTAACCTCTTGATCAACATCAATTACAATTCCTAGTAAAGCTGTTGTAATTGGGCGGCTAGAGATTGACTTTGAAACCCAGTTGACAGCATCAACTAGTGGATCGCGTTCAACTACAAACTTCATCTCTTCCCCTTTAATCCAACCAACTTTAGTAAGTTAGAAAGTTTATGCCTCTTGCCTTTTTTCACACAGTTCTTTAATCCCCACCCTTTATCTCTTTATATAGTGGTTAGTAGTAACCAGGCCATAAAGCTGTGGGAAGCGGGTAAAACCGCAGGTCACACGCAATAAAGTTACCCTCAGATTGTGTGCACAAGCGGTGGATGAGGTGTTTATAAGGAGTTAACCACAACCCCCACAAGCACGATATCCACACTTATCCACACCTTATCCCCAACCTTGAGGTATTTGCTGTGGTTAAGTATTTTCAATATTTAATTGTTTTAAAACCTTACTTTTTAGATTGTTGTTTAATCCGGTTGGTTAGCTCTGTTACTTGGTTATAAATCGAACGCCTCTCGGCCATTAACTGGCGAATTTTTCGATCTGCGTGCATCACGGTTGTGTGATCGCGCCCGCCGAAAGCCTGGCCAATTTTAGGAAGGGATAACTCAGTTAGCTCGCGACACAAATACATCGCGATCTGGCGAGCATTTACTAAAACCCTAGAGCGAGAGGTGCCACAAAGATCCTCAACAGAGAGGCTGAAATAGGAAGCGGTTTGGGCCATGATGGTTGGACCAGTTATTTCTGGGCCGCCTTCATCTTGAATCAAATCCTTTAACACAATTTCAGCAAGTGCTAAATCAACTAACTGACGGTTTAAAGATGCAAATGCTGTCACACGAATTAAAGCACCTTCTAATTCGCGAATGTTTGTGGAGATCTTTGATGCGATGTACTCAAGCACATCATCCGGTGCGTTTAATTTATCTTGCGCAGCTTTTTTACGAAGAATTGCAATTCGAGTCTCTAGCTCCGGTGGTTGAATATCAGTGATTAAACCCCATTCAAATCGGGAGCGCAGGCGATCTTCCAAAGTGGTTAATTGCTTTGGCGGGCGATCACTTGAGATAACAATCTGTTTGTTGGCGTTATATAAAGTATTAAAAGTATGGAAAAACTCTTCCTGAGTACGCTCTTTATTTTCTAAGAACTGAATATCATCAACTAGCAAAATATCTAGGTCGCGGTAGCGCTTTTGGAAAACTGAAGCTTTATCATCACGAATCGAGTTAATAAAATCGTTAGTGAACTCCTCTGATGAAACATAGCGAACCCGGGTTGAGCCATAAAGCTCTTTGGCGTAGGCACCAATAGCGTGCAGTAAGTGGGTTTTACCTAATCCAGATTCACCATAAATAAATAATGGGTTGTAAGCCTTTGCCGGCGCTTCAGCTACAGCCACAGCAGCTGCATGAGCAAAACGATTAGATGCACCAATTACAAAAGTTTCAAAAATGTAGCGAGGATTTAATTGAGAGGCTTCAGTACTTAGTAATGATGTTGAATTACGACCAGTTCCAGATTTAGGTTCGGCGTAATTTGCAGCATCCTCAACCACCTCTTCAACAACCTCAGTTTTAACATCAGTAGTAACCGTTACTGCGATGTTAATTTTTTCACCAAGTAAATTTGTTAACTCATCGCTGATTAATGCGCGAAGGCGAGTCTCTAAAACATCTTTAGTAAATAAATCTGGGGCGGAGAGCAAAAGGTTTGATCCCTCTTCAGCGCTTCCTGGAAGTAGACCCAACGGTTTAGTGCGGGTTAGAAATGCGCTGTATTGGGGGGTGGAGACGGATTCCACTACTTGATCCCACAGCATTTGCAGATCTACTTTGACCGCACTGTCCATATCCATAACCCACATCCCGGCTAAAAGCCCTAAAATCATTATCCACATACTTATCCACAGGCTGTGGTCTAAACCTGCCCTTTAAAGTTCATAAGGGCTCCAAAGACGGGGAAATCTGTGGATAGAGGGCGAAGGTAGGGGTAAAGGTTGAGAAAAGCAACTGGTTATCCACATTATTTTGAAGCCACCCAGGCCTAACGGGGGGCATTTGGGCGGTTTGACCCTACTTATCCCTAACCCCTACCCTTACGACCCTTAACCGCTGTGGCTCTGAAAGCTTGTAACCAGGCTTAGGAGAAGAAAATTAGGAGAAATTTATGAAGCGCACCTTCCAACCCAATGTACGCAAGCGTGCAAAGAAGCATGGATTCCGTGCCCGTATGGCCACCCGTGGTGGACGTGGAGTTTTAGCAGCCCGTCGTGCCAAAGGCCGCGCAAAAATCTCTGCTTAATTAAAATCTAGTGTTACCAAAATCCAACCGTTTGCGGTCGGGTGCTGAGTTCACCCGAGTTACAAAAACCGGCCACCGTGCTTCATCTAGCAATTTAGTAATTTACGGCGCACTTGAAAATAACCAAACACCAAAGATTGGTTTTATTGTCAATCGCTCAGTTGGTGGATCAGTCACCAGACATTTAGTCACCAGAAAACTGCGTCATGACCTAGCTTCACACATCAGCAAATTACCAAAAAACACAATGTTGGTAGTTAGGGTTTTAAAAGAACAAAAAGATTATCGAGCAGAGGTTGCAACCTCAATTGAAAAAATCATTTCAAAATTAACCAAGGTGGATGCATGAAAAAAACTATCCTTATTCTCATTAACAAATATCAAAAATACATTTCTGCCAACCGTCCACAAAAATGCAAGTACTACCCATCCTGCTCTAACTACACCTCACTAGCTGTTGAAGAGTTTGGTGCTAAAGGTTTACTTATGGGGTTATGGAGATTAATGCGCTGCAACCCATTTTCAAATGGCGGTGTGGATTACCCATCAAATAGTTCAAGAGATAGATTAAAAGAGAGGTTGTCAGCGTAATGGGATCAATCCTAAACCCCTTATATACCGCCGTTTCCTGGGTAATGATCACCTTCCACGATCTATTAAGTTTTACCAACAATGAAGATCTGCAATGGTCTGTTGGAATTATCGGCCTAGTAATTTTAATTCGAATTATTTTAATCCCATTGTTTGTAAAGCAGATTAAAAGCCAGCGCGCACTAACTGCGCTGCAGCCCCACATGAAGGCGATCCAAAAGAAGTATAAAGATGATCGTCAAAAACAATCTGAAGAGATGATGAAGCTTTATAAAGAGCACAAAACAAATCCTTTTGCATCATGTTTTCCAATCTTGGCCCAAGCCCCAATCTTCTTCGCCCTATTCACAGTTCTAAATGGAATCAGCCAAAACCGGCCACATGGTTTATTAAAAGGTGAATACTTAATCTCAGCCCAACAAGCTAGCTTCTTTGGCGCCCCACTATCTGGCACCTTCTTAGGAAGTTCAGATGGCATCACAAAGATAATTTCAATTGTTTTAATTATTTTCATGTCAGCAACCACCTTCACTACCCAGCGCCAGTTAATGGTTAAGGGAATGCCAAAGATGGACTCATCAAATAACATGATGTTGCAACAGCAAAAAATTATGCTTTATTTATTCCCAGTTATATTTGCAGTAACTGGCGTTAACTTTCCAGTCGGAGTTTTAATTTACTGGTCGACAACAAACCTTTGGACTTGGGGTCAGCAATATTATGTAATTAAGCGAAACCCAACTCCTGGTTCACCTGCATATGAAGAGTTACAAAAGAAAAAAATCCAAAAGGGTGTAATCCCTAATCCTGATGAGGCAGCCAATGGCGACACTGTTGTTGAGGAGCCAAAAGGACAAAGGAAACAACCAAAAAAGAAGAAAAAGAAGCGTTAAGTATAAATCAGTACAAAAACTATCAAATCATTACAAATAGGAAGTTGGAGTGAAAATGAGCGAAAAGGTTGAAGAAAAGGCAGTAGAGAAGAAGTCCTTAGTCGCAAGACTTGAGGAAGAGGGCGATGTTGCCGCTGACTACCTTGAGGGGCTACTTGATATTGCCGACCTTGATGGGGATATTGATATTGATGTGGAAAATGATCGAGCAGCTCTGGCTATCGCTGGTGGAAAGTTAAACCACCTAGTGGGCGAGCGCGGTGAGGTTTTGGATGCTCTCCAAGAGCTAACCCGCCTAGCTGTTCAAACCTCATTAGGTGAGCGCAGCCGATTAATGCTTGATATTGATAGTTTTCGAAGCGATAAAAAAGAGGAGTTGGCCAAACTGGCTAAAGAGGTCGCCGAGGAGGTTAAATCCACTGGTGAATCTGTGAAGCTGCGTCCAATGAACGCCTTTGAGCGAAAGGTTGTCCACGACACCATCCAAGAGATTGGGTTAACTAGCGAATCTGAGGGCGAAGATCCAGATCGCTGTGTAGTGGTTCTTCCAGCTTAAATCCTGTTTCACGTGAAACCAAGCCCCGAGCTTCTTGCCTACTTCCAAGGGCAACAGGATCAAATTCAGCGCTACGCCGAGCTTTTGAGCAGCACTGGAATTGAGCGTGGATTAATCGGCCCCAAAGAAGGGGATCGAATTTGGGAGCGGCACATCGCCAACTGCATCCCAATTACAACAATCATCCCTCAAGGGGTGCGGGTAGTAGATATTGGCTCCGGCGCTGGCCTGCCTGGGATTGTGATCGCACTTGCCCGCCCTGATTTAAAGGTGAGCCTAATTGAGCCATTACAACGCAGGGTTGATTTCCTAAATGAGGTCGTAGCCGAACTCGCACTTGATGTTGAGGTTATAAGAGGCAGGGCTGAGCGGGTAAAAAAGCAATTTGAGATCGTCACCGCCAGGGCTGTGGCCCCACTTGAAAAACTCATTCAAATCTCCTGGCACATGATTCCAAGAGGCGGCAGCCTGATGGCAATCAAAGGGGAGTCCGCCGCAGATGAAATTACCGCCACCACCCTTAAAAAAGGCTCAACAGCTGCGCTCCATGAGATATCTCTACCCAACCTACCGATTGCCAGGGTCATTGAAGTAAAAAAAGGTGCTTAACTTCGGCCCATGAGCACCAATAATGTTTCACGGGAAACAATCCCAAGTAAGGCTGTTATTGGTATCCGCAGGTTAAAGGAGCCAATGGTTGCTCCCCTTAAAACCCGCATTTTCACCGTGGCCAACCAAAAGGGCGGGGTAGGAAAAACCACCACAGCAGTTAACTTGGCAGCAGCCTTATCCATGGGCGGCCTAAAGGTTTTAGTTATTGATTTAGATCCTCAAGGAAATGCCTCAACCGCCTTCGCCATCGATCGCGCAAACTCGGCCGGCATGTATGAAGTATTAATAAATGATCTACCTATGGCAGAGGTTGCAGTAAAAATTGCCAGCTTCCCACACCTTGAAGTAATTCCAGCAAATAGTGAATTAGCCGGTGCTGAAATTTTATTAGTACCAGCAGTTGCCCGCGAGTTTAGATTAAAGAGTTCATTACTAACTTTCTTAGATGCCAGGGCAAATGCTGGACAACGTTTTGATTATGTATTTATTGATTGCCCGCCATCACTCGGATTATTAACAATTAACGCTTTGGCTGCAGCAGATGAAGTATTAGTTCCAATTCAATGCGAGTACTACTCACTTGAAGGTTTGTCATTACTACTTGAAACTTTAAGTGAAGTAGAAAAGCGATTAAATCCAAAAATTTCATTAACAACAATTGTCTTAACAATGTTTGATAGCAGAACAAGATTAGCCAGTGATGTTGCAGATAATGTTAAGAAACATTTTCCACGCGAGTTAATTGACATTCCAATCCCGCGCGCAGTTAGAGTCTCTGAAGCGCCATCTTATGGACAAACCGTAATGACATATGACGCATCATCTCCTGGTGCTATTGCTTATTTAAGCGTTGCTCGTGAGATAGCAAATCGTGGCGGCGCACCAATTAATAATTTAGATTCAAAACTCACCAACGAAAGTGCTTCATAGATGTCAACACGTAAAGGTGGCTTAGGCCGCGGCCTTGATGCATTAATTCCAACCTCAGTTATTCCTGCTGAAATCACTACGCCAAGTGGGGTTGTTGTTGCAGATCGAAATGAAATAGAAATTAGTTTAATCTCACCAAATCCAAAACAACCAAGAACGGTCTTTGATGAGGATCAATTAAATGAGTTAGCTGCTTCGATCAAAGAGGTCGGCTTACTTCAACCACCAGTGGTTAGATCAATTGGTAATGGCAAGTATCAATTAATTATGGGAGAGCGCAGATACCGCGCCTCAAAACTTGCCGGACTTAAATCAATTCCAGTAATTATTCGCCAAACACCAGATGATCAATTATTGCGCGAGGCGCTGGTAGAAAATATTCATCGCAGCCAACTAAACCCACTTGAAGAGGGCGCTGCATATCAACAATTGTTAAATGATTTTGGTTATACCCATGACGAGCTAGCGGACCGATTAGGAAAATCGCGCCCAGCAATTACCAACACAATGCGTCTATTAAATTTACCAACATCAGTCCAACGCCGAGTTGCTGCTGGTGTTTTAACAGCAGGACATGCCCGCGCACTTTTGTCGTTAAGTGATGAGAAAGAGATTGAAGCACTTGCCAATCGCATCGTGGCTGAAGGATTAACAGTTAGGGCAGTTGAAGAGATTGTTGCAACAGGTGGCGCCAAGATTAAAGGCGGCAGTATAAAACGGGGCAAATTACTAGCTCCAAGATTAAAAGAGATTGGCGACCAATTATCGGACGCCCTAGATACTCGGGTTAGTGTTGAGCTAGGAAAGAAAAAGGGAAAGATTGTGATTGAGTTTGCAACAGTTGAGGATTTAGAGCGAATTACAAAAGAGATTATTTAGTTAATTGCTCGGTTTTGCATCTCATCTTTAATAACGCCACCTAAAGCTTTTATGCCTTCTTTGATCCGCTCAGGTGTTGGGTGGCAGTAAGAAAGTCGCATCGACCAAGAACCAAAACCATCGGCGTAGAAAGCGGTGCCAGGAACATAGGCCACCTTTGCCACAATCGCTTTTGGCATTAACGCATTTGTATCAATTTCTGGCGGAAGTGTTACCCAAATATAAAAACCACCCGCCGGTTTTGTCCAAGTAGCACTCTTTGGAAAGTGCGCCTCTAATGATTCAAGTGCGGCATCGCGCCTTACTTTGTATAACTTTGCAAAGGATGCAATCTGATCTCGCCAAGGTTGATCAGCTAAGTAACTAGAGATCGCAAGTTGGGTAAAATTTGATGGACATAAAATCGAGGATTCAGAGGCGATTACCAACTTCTCCTTTAAAGATTGTGGAACAAGTGCCCAACCAATTCTAAATCCAGGAGCAATTGTCTTAGAAAATGACCCTAAGTAAATTACATTCTCTGAATCCTCAGCCCGCATAGCGTTCGGTGAGGCTTTTTCAAATCCTAATAAGCCATAAGGATTATCTTCAACTACAAGTATCTTCTCTTCTCGGCAAATAGTTAATATTTCAGTTCGCCGATCTGCCGTTAGTAAAACACCAGCAGGGTTTTGATAATTTGGAATCAAATATAAAAATTTAATCTTGCGACCAGCTGCTCTAGTTGCGGTAATTGCTTCACGAAGTGCTTCTGGAATCAAACCATCTTGATCCATCGCCACATGCACAATCTTTGCTTCATACTGATGAAAAGTGCCAAGTGCTCCAACATAA
This sequence comes from Candidatus Nanopelagicus sp., assembly GCA_044347205.1. Classification (GTDB taxonomy): domain Bacteria; phylum Actinomycetota; class Actinomycetes; order Nanopelagicales; family Nanopelagicaceae; genus Nanopelagicus. The sequence continues at coordinate 14,989 of JBIIXT010000090.1, forward strand.
GAAGGTGCCTCAACTAAAACCACATCACTAGGATCAAGAAAAATTCGGGAGATTAAATCAAGTGCTTGTTGGGAACCTGTTGTCACAACTACATCATCTGGGTGAGCTCTAATTCCTTCAAGTGCCATGATGTCGCAAATCTGCTCACGTAATCTTGGATGTCCTTGTCCACTGCCATATTGCAAAGCTTCTGCGCCATTTTCAGAGATTAATTTTTGAACGACTGAAGCCATCATCTCCATCGGTAGCGCCGAAAGATTTGGCATGCCTCCAGCGAGGGAGACAATCTCCGGCCGGGATGCAACAGCAAATAATGAACGAATTTCACTTGGTTTCATCTGTGCAGCACGATTAGCAAAGCGCTGAGTTAGATTTTCAGCAACTCCGGTTTTAATTCGTTCTGCATGATTTTCCATAATCAAACTCTGCCATAGCAACGGCAAATACCGTTAATTAATTACGTAATCCCGCTCGCCTTAAATCAGAAACTCGCAAAGTGCCAGTTTTTGCATCATCCTCAGCTGATAAGTAGAGCCGCTGAATTGCAACCAAAATTGACTCAACCAATGAATCACGAAACTTAGGATCACTTAAGCGTTTTGCATCCCCTGGGTTTGAGAGATAGCCAAGATCAATTCGAACAGCTGGTGCCTTAGTTAATCGCAAAATATCCCAACTTTTACCGTGGGTCCTGCAATTTAATAAATCAGTACGGGCGCAGATCTCTCGTTGAATTAAGGTAGCAAATCGTTCACCTACAACAGAGTGAACACCCTGCACATCACGGCCGTAGTAATAGGTGGACACACCCCTAGCTTTTTCACTGCTTTGACTATCAACTTTTAATGCAATAAATAAATCAGCATTAACTGAGTTAGCTAATTCAATCCGCTCCTTCTCAAGTGGTGAGTTCTTAGCGCTTCGAGTTAATAAAACTGTTACTCCTAATGCTAATAATCTCCCCTCTAAACGCTGGGCAATATCAAAGACAACCTCAGATTCTTCAACACCATTTGCAACCTCACCTTTAAACTCACCACCCCAACTTGGATCGATCACAATAATTTTATTCGCTAAGGCAGGGCTGCGAACAGCATGTTTAGTATTTTCACGAAGTGCGCTAGGCGCACCACCAGAAACAGTTTTAACTAATCGCATCAATGCGATCAAAGTACTTGGCCCGCACTTGCCATCGACTACAACACCAACAGATTTTTGAAACTCCTTAACTGCAAGATCAGTTAGTAAACCGTATACACCATCAATTTTTCCGCAGTTAAATCCCATCTCAACTAAGCGAGATTGCAAATTACTTACATCATCACCATGCATTAAGGCGGTGCTATTTAATGCTAAAACTCGATCACCTAATTTATATCTAGCTTCTTCTAGCGCCCGGCTAGTAACTTGATCAATTACACCAGTGACCTTTAAACCACGCTCTTGCTGGAAGGCCTTTACCGCTTCTTCAACTACTGCATCAAAATTATCAGTTGCCGAATTTAAAAATCCAAGACGTACCAAAATGTTAACAAAGAGGGCGACCGCATCTGTGCGATCGCCCCGAGTTAAATCTTTACTCATTATGAACTCATTTTTTATTAGTAAAACAAATTACTTAATAAAACTTTCTAAATCCTTAAGTAAAGCGGGCTTTGGCTTAGCGCCCACGATTGTCTTTACTACCTCACCATTTACAAAGACATTCATTGTCGGAATTGATGAGATGCCGTATTTAACAGCGATAGCCTGCTCTTCATCAGTATTTAATTTAACAATCTTAATTTTTGCGCCATGCTCATTTGAGATTTCTTCTAAAATTGGTCCAACTGCGCGGCAAGGACCACACCACTCAGCCCAAAAATCTACAAGTACTGGTGTTGTACTTTTTAAAACAACTGCATCAAAATCTGCTGTGGTTACCTTTGTGGTTGCCATTGCTTCCCCTTTAAATTCGCTGGTTATTTACTGTAATGCTTTAATCCTACTTTTAATTCCAGAAAAGCTTAGTTAATTAGTGCCCAGCCAAGAATCGCTCAGCATCTAGGGCGGCGGCGCAGCCAGAGCCAGCTGCTGTGATGGCTTG
>JBIIXT010000069.1:0-4767 GCA_044347205.1 Candidatus Nanopelagicus sp.
TGAATTCTTTATCCAAACAGTTGAAGAGTTAGTTAAGGCAGATCAAAACTGGGTACCAAAAAATGTTGGCGAATCTTTATATATTCGCCCATTTATGATCGCTTCAGAGGTTGGCTTAGGAGTTCGCCCTTCCAACAAAGCAACATACATTTTGATCGCGACCCCTGCTGCTGCTTACTTTAATGCTGCAAATGCCGTGACTGTGTGGATTTCAACTGAGTATGTGCGTGCATCAATTGGTGGAACGGGTGAGGCAAAGTGTGGTGGTAACTATGCAGCTTCATTAGTTGCACAAAAAGAAGCAGCTGCGCAAGGCTGTGAACAAGTTGTTTGGATTGATGCAATTGAACGCAAGTGGATTGAAGAGATGGGCGGCATGAATCTTTACTTTGTAAAAGGTAAAGGTAAAGATGCCAAGATCATCACACCTAAATTAACTGGCACATTACTCCCAGGAATTACCCGTGATTCAATCCTTTCCGTAGCCGAAGATCTTGGATATAAAACTGAAGAGGTAATGATCTCGATGGATGATTGGCGCGATGGGGTTGCCTCTGGTGAGATCTCTGAAATCTTTGCTTGTGGAACTGCAGCGGTGGTAACCGCAGTTGGAACTGCAAAATCAGCAAAGGGCACATGGGTAACAGGGGATGGAAAACCTGGTCCAATTACAAATCAAATTCGTGAGAGCCTACTTGGTATACAACATGGAACAATCACAGATAAACATGGTTGGAATAAACGAGTTATCTAATGTCAATTAATAAAACAATTAATGACTCCTTTCATATCTATGACACCACACTTCGTGATGGCGCCCAACAAGAAGGTTTAAATCTTTCCGTTCACGACAAGTTAACAATCGCTCGCCACCTAGATGATTTGGGTGTTGGCTTTATTGAAGGCGGCTGGCCAGGTGCTAACCCAAAGGACACAGAGTTTTTTAAGTTAGCCCAAACTGAGTTAAAACTTAAGAATGCAACCTTTGTCGCATTTGGTGCAACCAGACGACCTGGAGTTAAAGCTGCAGATGATGTACTGCTTCGCGCTCTGCAAGATTCACGCGCGGCTGCGGTAACACTTGTTGCCAAAAGTCATGGTCGCCATGTTGATCTGGCGCTTAAAACTCATCTAGATGAAAACCTTGCGATGATTAAGGATTCAATTGAGTTTTTAAGAGCTGGTGGGCAAAGAGTTTTCTTAGATGCCGAACACTTCTTTGATGGCTATCTTTCAAATAAAGCATACGCGTTAGAGGTTGTGCGCACCGCAGTTGAAGCTGGCGCAGATGTTGTTGCACTTTGCGATACCAATGGCGGCATGCTGCCAGATGAGTTATCAAATATTGTCCATGAGGTATTAACCGCATCCTCCGCTCGTCTTGGAATTCACTGCCACAACGACACAGGTTGCGCCGTTGCTAACTCTCTAGCTGCAGTTGCAGCTGGTGTGACACATGTGCAGGGCACATTAAATGGTTATGGTGAGCGAACTGGTAATGCTGATTTAGTAAATATCATTGCAAATTTAGAGTTAAAAAAAGATAAGCCAGTTCTGCCAACTGGAAAACTACAAGAGGCTTTTCGTATTTCACACGCAGTTGCTGAAATTACTAATGTGGCGCCAAGTGCGCGCCAGCCATATGTTGGTGTATCTGCCTTTGCTCACAAAGCAGGACTACATGCCTCTGCGATCAAGGTAGATCCGATGATGTATCAACATGAATCACCTGAAGCAGTTGGCAATGACATGCGCATGTTGGTTTCTGAGATGGCCGGGCGTGCTTCAATCGAATTAAAATCACAGGAGCTTGGAATTGATTTAGGTGGAGATAAAGAGTTGATTTCAAGAGTTGTAGATAAGGTAAAAGAGCTAGAAGGAAAAGGCTTTACCTTTGAAGCAGCCGATGCCTCATTTGATTTACTTCTTCGCACGGAAGTTGCTGGCAAGCGCCCAACATTTTTTACTATTGAAGATTGGCAAACCACTGTTCACCAAGATGAAAATGGCAAGGTCACATCAAATGCAACTCTTAAGTTAAGAGCTAATGGTGAAGAGATCTCATCTGCTGGTTCTGGAAACGGTCCCGTAAATGCGATTGATACCGCACTTCGCAGTGGCTTAGAAAAGTTTTATCCTGAGTTATCCAAGTTAGAACTTACCGATTACAAAGTTCGTATTCTAGAAGGCCGCTTAGGAACTGGGGCTGTAACTCGAGTATTAGTTGAAACCAGTGATGGAGCAGGTGAGTGGAGCACAGTTGGTGTTCATGAAAACATTATTGCCGCATCTGCCATGGCATTAAATGATGCAGTTACCTATGGCTTACTAAGACAAGGGCGCAAACCCGAGTAATCTTAAAGCCTTATGTCCACGCAATTAATCGCTCAGTATGAGGAGCACCTTGCGATGGTTAGAAATTTATCTGACAACTCAATCCGTGGTTATGTTGGAGATCTAGAGTCTTTCTTAGCCCATATGGAAAAGCTAAAAGTACTTGAGTTTAAGGATCTTACAATCGAACATATTCGCTCATGGCTAGCTAATCTGCAAACAACTGGTGTTGCCAGAAGTACGCTAACTAGAAGAATTGTTTCAATTCGTGCTTTTACTAACTGGGCATCTACTAATGGCTGGCTGACTAGTGATTTAGGTGCAAACCTGGCAATCCCAAAGGCACATCGCACACTGCCGGAAATCTTAAATGTTGATGAGGCAGGGCAAGTTATAAAAGCACTTGAAGTTAAAGCGGGCGAGGAAGCTACTGCAATTAATCTGCGAGATTTAGCGATGTTAGAAGTTTTATATGCATCCGGTATTCGCGTCTCAGAACTTTGCGGTTTAAATCTTGGCGATATTGATCAAACTCGAAATACCTTAAGTGTGATTGGAAAGGGTGATCGCCAGCGGGTTGTGCCAATTGGAATACCAGCGGTTAAGGCGCTCCAAAACTACTTAAGCAATGGCCGCGGTGAGTTTTTAAATAACAAATCAGCAGATGCGGTGTTTTTAGGTTCTCGTGGAAAAAGAATTGATCAACGAACTGTGCGCGAAGTTGTTTATGAAGCAATGAAAGCAGTTGGTGCAACGATGGGACCACATGGACTTCGCCACTCTGCTGCCACGCATTTGTTAGAGGGTGGGGCCGATCTTCGAACGGTGCAAGAAATATTGGGTCATGCCTCACTTGCAACAACACAGATCTATACCCATGTCTCACCTGAGCGTTTGCAATCTGCTTATAAGCAAGCACACCCACGCGCATGAAAATTGATTTAAATGATGCACTTGGTGAGGTAGCAAAGCGAATTACCCAAGATGATTTTGTGAGAGCAGTTTTATCTGGCCGCCGGCGAAATATGCAACCAGAATTTGAGCGGATAGATATCAAGCCGGTCATGATTAAAGAGGAGATTAAATTACAAATTATTAGCAATGATGGCCGCCAGGTGAGTACTAAGAATGTTGATCTAGATTTTAACTTTGCTGATTTACTACACAGCGGCTTTGCCAATCTACAAGCTGATTCAACAACTGAGAGCTACTCAATTCGAATAAGCAAAAAAGATGAGGCACTCGTTGCTATAGGCAAGGTCAAATTAGAGCGGGTTCTGCATCATGATCGCATAAAACAAAGATTATTAGCTGAGAACAATCCAATCTTTAAAGCACTAGATATGAGTGATGTGCTGGGCCGGATTAAGCCAGGCAAGATGGATAAATACAAACAGGTAGAGGAGTTTTTAAGATTACTTGCACCAACTATTGAGGGTGAGATTAAAGATCAGGATTCGTTGTCGGTGGTTGATTTAGGTTGTGGTCATGCGTATTTAACCTTTGGCGTTCAGGAGTACTTTAAAGATAAGTACAAAACGGTTTCGATACTTGGTGTGGATGAGCGGGTAGATTCCAAAGAACACAATGAAAAGGTGGCAGCAAAGTTAAAGACAGATGCTAAGTTCCTAGCAATAAAGATTGCAGATACCCCCACGCAAAAAGTTGATATTGCAATCGCACTGCATGCATGTGATACCGCAACTGATGACGCAATTGCCTGGGCGGTAAATAATGAAGCCAAGGTGATAATGGTTGCCCCTTGTTGCATGCATGAATTACAAACCCAGGTAAAGAGTGCACCTGAGCCATGGGCAATGCTGACAAAGCATGGCTTGGTTAAGGAGCGCTTAGTTGATTTAATGACTGATTCACTGCGAGGACAAATCTTAAAGTTATTGGGTTATCGGGTAGATATTGTTGAGTTTATTGGCGGTGAACACACTGCACGTAACATCATGATCAGAGCAGTTAAAACTGGAGCGCCAGTACAGGCACTTGATAAAGAGCGTTATGAAAAGATGATCAAGGATTGGCAGATAACGCCTTATCTTTCTAAGTTGTTATCAGCCAAATTAAAAGCCGCGGCGGAGATAAGTAATATTTAACGAATTACACCGGCTGATACCTTCGCAATTAATTGGCTCAGCTTTTCCAATAAAAACACCAGCAATTAAAGCTATTGATATGCAGGTTAGGGCAGCGATTAATTTCATAGGCCAAGGTTTGATTAATCGGTAATTTCTAGCGGGTGCTAGCGGGATTGGTGTGGAAAAAGCACCCCTGTGGGTCAGGTAGGATTGGTGCCAGCACAGATTGTTAAAGATCTGTGACTTCACGCAATCTAAGTTGGTTTTACCAACTCTTGAACCTGTTCGGTCTGATGAAAGTCAGTCGGTTCTGATTGCTAGGGATTAATCAAATTGATTAATC
>JBIIXT010000070.1:0-4741 GCA_044347205.1 Candidatus Nanopelagicus sp.
TGGACATGCGTGAGATGAGTGATTTCGCAATCTTTTTCGGATTGAAGCTATCTCTTCCTCCGCATCAATTCGACGACGACGATCACGTTTAGAAACAACCTCCAGTTTCTTAATGTCAGCTCGCATCTGGGCGTAATCCAGGAAATCTCCAAGGTGACAGACACTCTCTTTAAATAACTCATCTCGAGCAATCTCATTTTTTCTAATTTGTTTGGCTAGGCCAACGACTGCTTTATCCGCTTGAAATTGAGCCAGTGAGGATTCAAGCGAGGATCTTGCTTTTGCTGAACCGAATTGTGAAATTAAATTAACACTCATGTTGTAAGTGGGTTTAAAAGAGCTCTTCAGTGGATAAGTACGAGTTGATGCTAAACCACCAACAGTATTTGAATCCAAATCATTACTCCAAAGGATTACCGCATTACCTTCAATATCGATACCTCTTCTACCGGCACGACCGGTCAATTGAGTATATTCACCAGCAGAAATCGCTACATGTCCTTCACCATTCCATTTGGATAACTTCTCAAGCACAACTGTTCGAGCTGGCATATTAATTCCAAGGGCTAAAGTTTCAGTGGCAAAAACTGCTTTTACATATCCCGCTTGAAATAACTCTTCAACCGTACTTTTAAAAGCTGGTAGCAAACCCGCATGGTGTGCAGCAACTCCCCGCTCTAATCCATCCACCCATTCATAAAAACCTAGAACAACTAAATCTTCCTGGGCAAGATTTGAAACATTCTTATTAATAATCGACCGTATAATTTTTCGATCATTTTCATTTGTAAGTCTGATTCCAGCCTGCAGGCATTGCTTAACCGCCGCGTCGCAAGCTTTTCGTGAGAAAATAAAAGTGATTGCTGGAAGTAAATGTTCCCGATCTAGTTTCTCAATTACTTCTGGACGGCTTAACCCTTTAGGACCCTTTGGTTTATCTCGCCAATTGCCTCTTACTTGACGATAGCTCTCTCGTTCTAATTTAGTTAGCTCAGGGTTCAGTTTAGAATTCTCATCAAATAAATCAAGCAATTTATTACCAAAAAGAACATGCTGATAAAGCGGAACAGGTCTGATCTCTGAAACGATCACCTCAGTTTCTCCTCTTACTGTCTGAAGCCATTCACCAAACTCTTCAGCATTGGAAACAGTGGCGGAAAGAGAAACTACCTGAACTGAATCTGGTAGATGAATAAGAATTTCTTCCCAAACCGCTCCCCGAAATTTATCCGCCAGGTAGTGAACTTCATCCATTACTACATATTTAAGCCGTGAAATGGTTTGAGAATTTGCATAGATCATATTTCGCAAAACTTCGGTTGTCATAATGACTATGTCAGCCTCTGAATTAATAGAGGTATCTCCTGTTAACAATCCCACTTTAGCTTCCCCGTATCGAGCTACCAATTCAGAGTATTTTTGGTTAGACAAAGCTTTAATTGGAGTCGTATAGAAACATTTACTCCCAGATTGAACAGCTAATTCAACGGCGAACTCACCTACGATAGTTTTGCCGGCTCCGGTAGGTGCGGCAACTAAAACCCCCTTGCCATCTTCAAGTGAGTGACAAGCATCAACTTGAAATGAGTCCAACTCGAAGGATAACCCTGCAGCAAAGCTATTCAATTTTGGATATGAGGATAACTTTTTGTTGCGCTGATAGTTCTCAGCCGGTGAAATACTCATTTATAAATCCAGGTTTTTAAAGATCTTGGAAATACTTCAACCTTTACTGGTAACTCACCAACGAATTCACCATCGGCGTAGGCATTAGTTTTTGCTGAGATTTCAAAGCGTTCAGATCTTAAAGTTTTAACCTTTGGATGATTGATATGTGAGCCATTAAAAACTCTTGGAAAAATAGTTAATAAGGTGAATTTAGAAACCGGATCAACATACAGCAAATCCAGCATCCCATCCTCATATGAGGAATGAGGCAAGATCTTCATGCCACCTCCATAAGATTCACCATTTGCAACAACAACAAGCATCGCCTGCAAATTAAGCGTTTGCTGGTCAGTTTTAATTTCGTAACTAATAGGCTTGAACTTAAATAATGCCAATAGCAATGCAATTGTGTACTTGCTTTTACCTCTCGGCCATTTAATGGAATTTGCCAATTTATTTACTCCAGCATCAAAACCACTACTCAAAATTTGCACATACCAGGTTGATTTATGACTGCTTATTACCCGAGCGGCATCGATCTTGCTCGAATCATTAGATCTAATAAAATGAAATATCTCGGCTTCGCTTTTATTCAAATTTCCTAAACTTCTCGCAAAATCATTACCAGTACCGGTAGGAACGACCATAAGGGCGATGGATGTAGAGCAAACTAACTGTAAACACATTGAGATCAGCCCATCACCTCCGAAAGCAATTAGTACGTCAATATCATTATCTTTGAGGCATTTTTCAATCCCGCGTCTAGTTGCATCAGCTGAAGTTTCATTAACAACATTAAACTCCTGGTTATGCTCTCTGCACAATTTACTAAACTTTTCCAATCGCCTAGAAGCTCTCCCTTTACCAGCGCGATTATTGAGGACCAATAACCACATTAGATTGGCTTTGCCGGATCGATTGGTTCAACAACTGAGGAATCACTCTTTGCTCTCTTGCTTTTACGCCTATCAAAAATGATAGCGATCGTTCCCGCTGTGAAATAGAGAACACAAAGCGGAATTGCAAGTAATGTCATTGTGATTGGATCAGGAGTTGGCGTGAATGCAGCCGTAAACAAGAAGATTATGAAGACTGCCAGCCGCCATGGTTTTAGTAAAGACCTACCGCTGACTAATCCCAAAATATTCAATGACAGCAAAAATAATGGCAATACAAACGCAATGCCAAATAGGAGAATTAATCTCATAACGAAATCAAGATACTCATCGAACCTAATCAGATTGCCTAAGTCACTAGGCGTAAAACCCAGTAGAACTTTTACCGCATGTGGAAGCACCAGATATGCCAAAAACGCACCGAGTAAGAAAAGTGGTGTTGCGACTAAAACAAATCCAATGGCTAACTTGCGCTCACGCTTATGCAGAGCTGGTGTTATAAAGGACCAAATTTGATACAACCAGATAGGGGCCGCAAAGATTATGCCAGCGATGAGAGCAACCTTTAAATGCAAGTTGAATGGACCAATTAATCCATTTATATAAAGATCACCACAATAATTCTGTGCTGCCTTTGCATTTAAATCACAAAATGGTTCTGTTAGTTTCTCGATGATTGGTTCATAAAAGAACCAGCCAGCAATTGATGCTAAAAAGATTGCTAAAAGAGATTTTAGGAACCTATTTCTAAATTCCCGAAGGTGATCCAGTAATGGCATCGCGCCATTTCGCATCTTTGGCATTGACCCAGAATCAAACTAGATATTATTTATCAGAAGAGGCGTTGCCATCTTGATCTGGCTTTGCATCATCCTTGTTCAACTCTTTCATCTCGCTTTTGAAGATTCTTAATGATCTACCGAGTGATCTAGCTGAATCTGGTAAGCGCTTGGAACCAAATAGAACTAAACCAACAATAAGGACAACTACGATGTGCCATGGGGCTAATGAGTTCATATTGAAATTCTACCCTAAATCCTTTGTTCAGACTGTTCCAAAAAACGGCGTTTAGTACAACTTGATCGCAGATTCAACTCTTTCTTTGATCAAAGCTGCCAGATTCGCTGGCTCAACTAATCGCAAATCAGGAGCGTTACTGATCACCAATCTCTGCAGCCACTCAGAATTGGATATCCTGCCCGAAGCTACGTATTCCCCTTTGATTTTTTCCACCGATTTGAAAAGTGTGGAGTATTTTTCGATTAGAAATAAACTTCCTGTAACTATTTTGAAATTAAATTCCTCCGATGAATCATCAATTAAATCTGCTAATTCATGCACGCCACTGGAAACAATACATTCAGTAATTGCATCCAACCGGTAATTTCTCTCTTGTGAAAGCTTGAGATCGATCGCACTCATATAGTAATTACCTGCCGACACATAAACATTTTTAGGCGCCAAGATTTTCTTAGATATGGCATCTTTGGATACTGAATGATAAACAATTTCAACAAATGATTTATCTCTAATCGATTGAATAATCATCTCATAAAAATTTGGCGGGTTGCCCATCGCTATCGAAACATCTGAAATTGATTTGAATTTTGACTGCAACTTAGATTGCAAAGTTTCTATCCTCTCTAAAGTCATTCTATCTCGCAAGGCTGCTTTCATGATGCTTAAACCCAAATTCAAAACAATTGCCTCTGATTGTGTGAAAACCCTCGGCTTATCAAGTACTTGAGGATCAATTACTGTAACGATACCGTCTTCAAAAGAAAGATCGATTAACTCATAAGGTGTATATCCGGGAAGACCGCAAAGAAAAATGATTTCTAAATCAGACAAAACTTGCTTCTGAGTAATTCCAAACTTCTCAGCTAAGGAATCAAGTTCTATTCCTGGGTTCTCGAGAATATATGGAATCAAATCCAGCGCTCTTGCGGCGCGGTCAACTGCTGATTCGCTCATTGACTTATCAATCTAAGTCGGGCTAAAACGATCTCTCTGACATTTTCTGGCTCAAGTACTTGGATGTCATCACCATTCCAAAGAACTTCACGAATTATCATTTCCGCATCCGACACCTCAATTTCACATTTATCCCACTCCAAATCTAACGGGACAACTTCACCGATTCTTCGAAGATTGTTGCACTTACCAATTCTAATTTT
>JBIIXT010000071.1:0-4590 GCA_044347205.1 Candidatus Nanopelagicus sp.
AATTCTTGCTGATAACTTCTCATCTGGCATGAGCCAATCATCGCAGACTGTTAATCTTGCCGCTATGCGCAGAAAGTCGATACTCCTAACTTTTGGCTTACTGCTCTCATTACTGGGTTCCCCCGCTCCGCAAGCATCCGCACTTGGCGTTATATCTGTGCCAGCACCTTGGGTCTACACATATGCTGGCGATGGACAGGTTGCTGTAAAACAAAAACCACGCACGCCATCAGCAAACATTGAAAAGAAATCTAATTTTGTAGTTGATTTTAATACTGTTCCAGAAAGTGCAAGACCAGCCATTCAAGCTGCAATCGATACTTGGTCTGAAAACTTTTCATCAAAAGTAGATGTGCGGGTGAACATCACTTGGGCGCGCTCAGCCAATTATGGTGTGCTTGCATCTGCTAGCTCCGTTAGTAACTTTGTCTTCCCAGAAGCACCGGATAAAACTCTTTACTACGCATCTGCTTTAGCAAACTCAATTGCTGGCCGAGACCTAGATAAAGATAAGCCGGAGATGGAAATAACGATTACATCAACTGCGCCTTGGTATTTAGGCACCGATGGTAATTGCCCTAAGAATCTTTATGATCTGCAATCTGTGATCCTGCATGAGATGGGACATGGCTTAGGTTTTAACAGTGGTAGTTATTACGATGAATTTAGCGGAGCAGCTCGAATAGAAATGCCAACGCCATTTGATGCCTATGCACAGTTGCCAGATGGTCGCCGGCTTGCCGATATGCCATCGCCTTCACTTGAGACTGGTCGTGCGATGACTACATCACTTGTTTGGTCTGGTGAAAATGGTATTAGGGCAAATAATAATGTTAAGCCAAAACTATTTACCCCGCCAGTGTATGAACCTGGATCTTCTGTAAGTCACTTAGATGAGGCCACATTTAAAGATTCCCCACTTGATGCGGTAATGACACCAAATTTAGATCCCGGTGAAGTCTTTCACTTGCCTGGTCCATTACTTCTTGCAATGTTTGAAGATATGCGCCTAAAGCCACCGGCTGGGGTTTTATATACATTGCCACAGGTTGTGCAAAATCAGAAGGCATTGATCTCTGATCAAGCAGCCATAATTCAATTTGCCCCACCTATTAACGCCCGCATTGCCAAAATTGATGAGTACCAAATTAAGAATCTGCAGACTGGTGATTCACTAACAGTTAAAGAGAGCCCGGCAATAGTTCGTAATTTAAAAAATGGAGTTAAATACACATTTGCTATTACGGCTAAAAATTCTTTGGGAACATCTCTGGCAGTAAACACCAATGCAGTTACGCCTCAGGCCTCTTGGAAAAGTACAGTTATTGACGCAGCAGCTGATGCGAAATTCATTGCAACTACAACTTATGCTGGCAAGGCTGTCATTGCCTATTCTGATAGTAAAAATGGTGATCTAAAGCTGGCAACTCAAAATGCTAGTAAATGGAGTATTACAACTGTGGATGGAAATTCATCTGCTAATGGCAAGACCACAAATAATGTAAGTGGATACATATCTATGTGCACTTCCACAGTAGGTAAAACCAATTTCCTTCATCTTTTTTATACCGACCTAGATGAGTCAGATCTGCGTTATGCAGTATTTAATGGCAAGAGCTGGAAGTATGAAACTGTTGATGGAAATGGGCCAAAGATTCAAGATTACAAAGAGGCGAATCGAGTTCGCACCGCATCCGATGTTTCGGTTTCAAATGCTTGTGCCATTAACACTGCGGGAGTTCAAGTTTTCTATCGTGATGAAAGTCAAGGAATTGTTCTTGGCGCAGTTAAAAGTGGATCAGAGTGGCGATATGAAATCGTTGATGGAGACAAGGATACTGAAGGCAGAACTACGGGTGATGTTGGTTTTCATATGAAGTCCATAACTGTTGGAAAGCGAATTCACCTGATTTATGACAGTGTTAATGGATTTGATCTCGAGAAAAATGTAACTAAAGGCGAGATTAGATATGCCAGCAGAAGTAGTGGCTTGGTTGAAGATTGGGTATTTCAAACTTTAGATACACCAGGTAATGGGGTTTCAGTTGCTGGCTATGACGTCAGTATTTTCAACAGTGTGCGTGGGGTAACTGCAGCCTGGTTTACTGGAAGTGGAATGACATTTCCAAACCCAAACCAACTTCGTACCAAGGTAGTAACAGCTACTACTAGCTCCACATTTACATCAGCAAGCTTTGGAATTCCAAACTCACCTATGGCGATAGATGAAAAAAGTGTTTTATTTGGGTGTGAACTTAGATTATGCGCACTTAATCGAACTGACAAATCAATTGCACTTGTGTCTAAAAATCAGATTGTAAAAGATGGAAAAGCTTCTTGGATTACTTTAAATAAAACCAGATACGCACTTGCTGGCGTATCTGGAAAGTTAACTTTGTTTAAACCGTAACTGAGTAAAAAACTTACTTTGCGTTACGACGTTGAATTCTGGTTTTCTTAAGAAGTTTTTTATGCTTTTTCTTCGCCATACGTTTACGGCGCTTCTTAATTACTGAACCCATTTTGCTCCTTTAGTTTTACTAACAATTACCGAAGATTACTAGTTAACCTGAAGTAATCCAAAACTTGTGCCCGAATCGGTGATTACTACCGTTCCCATTTGATTATTCGTAGCGATTGCTACTGGCGTGCCAGCGAAAGAGGCGGCTGAAATAACTTCACCCTTTTTGCCTAGTTGTAATAAGACTGGCGTAGGAGTTTTTGGTTTCCAGGTTGGAATGCCGGAGATAACCCCAGCTGAAATAAAGGTGACCCATGAGTTTGTACCACTTGCAACCAACGCAGTTGATTTTGCTAAATAACGAGAGTTCCAAGTTGGCTTACTTAATGCTGAAAATTTAGTTACCGCCGCTTCATTCTTATTTGAGTATTTAACAATTCCGCCCTGCAGTAATCCGCTACCAATTGATTCCCAACTTCTGGTTGTACTTTTTAGTACTGCTCGTGCGACAACTTGTAGCGCTCCCGTGGCAGATACTTTCAATGTAATCGCATCCCCTTTTGTTACCGCCTTAGATTTTAAAAGTAGATCACTGCTTCGGCCAACAACTGTGAAACTGCCATCTGAATTACTTATTGCATTTGTTAGTTGTGTTGATTTGCTGCCATATCTAATGATCGGTTTAAACAAAGCATCTTTAGTAAAGGATGTATGAAAGCCTCGAACTGTTGATTTCTCGTAGATATCTCCAAAAATTGTTACCCCAGTCTTAGTAATTAATATCTCCTGCGGAGAAATAACTCCAGCAGTCTGGGTCTCATATGAGTTAATTAGTTGACCCGTGGCATTAACCTGCCAAAGATTTAATTTAGTTAGTTGGGTATTAATTGGGTTAGCCGGTATTAAAACCACATTATCTGGATTAAGTAACTTTGATGGTGTTGGAGTTGGCGTTGTTGTGTTTAATGCAGATGAAGCACCTACTACCCAAACGCTGCCATCTATATCTAAGGCTGCAGCGGTGGCGATTTCATTAGCCGCTGCACCTAATCTGGTACTAGATATCAAGGTGCCAGTATTTGAATAGTTAGATATAAAACCATCACTTGTGCCACCTAGATTTCCACTAATCCAACTAGAGCTAGCAGCTTCGGTTGTGCCAATTAAAACAATTGAGTTAGCAGTTAAGAGCAGATCACTTACTTGTTCATTACCAGAGTAAGCCAGATCAACAATTGGTTTTATTGCCGTAATGCTGGCTGCATTAACTGGTGGAGTAGATAGAAAAAGTAGTGCGAAAATTAATGAGATCTTTAATTTCAAGCTAACTCCTGTGCACGCTTTTTGGCGGCGCTCATTGCATCATTAATTATTTGCGCAAGGTTTGCTTTTTCAAATTCATTTATTGCCGCCGCAGTTGTCCCATTTGGACTCGTTACATTTTTGCGCAGAGTTGCTGCATCTAAGCCACTTTCCTGAAGCATGGCAGCAGAGCCTGTGATTGTGCCAATTGCTAACTTGGTTGCAATTTCTTGCGACAAACCAAGTGCAACACCACTTTTAATCATCTCTTCAACAAAGTAGAAGAAATAAGCCGGACCAGATCCACTTAAAGCGGTAACCGCATCTTGTTGTGCTTCAGCAACTTGAACTACTAGCCCACTTGCAGATAGTAAATTTGTTGCAATTGCTAAATCATCGGCCTTTGCATATTTGCCACCTGAAATAGCACTTACTCCTTTTCCAACCTGAGCTGGTGTGTTTGGCATGATTCGGATGACTGGATTAGCTTTGCCAATGCCAGCTTCAATAAAGGAAGTAGTTTTACCAGCAGCAATTGAAAGTAATAGCGTTTTTTCTGGCAGAGATTTACTCAACTGAGTTAACAAATCTGCTAGATCTTGTGGTTTTACTGCCAAAAATATTAGATCACATTGGGATGCGATTTCAGCGATGCTTTTTTCAGATATACCTAATGTGCGATTTAGCTCTTGAGATTTTTCAGCCACCTTCTCAGAGATACAGATTTGGTTGGCTTTAATTCCGATACTTAAGAGGCTTTTGATTAAGGCTGTGCCCATAACTCCGGCACCGATAAAGCCGATACAACCATTAAATGAATTACTTGT
>JBIIXT010000072.1:0-4540 GCA_044347205.1 Candidatus Nanopelagicus sp.
GTGGGCGAAGTTAATAATTGGTATGAAGGCATTTACCTTTGCATCTGTTTCAATTGAAGGACAACCAATTGAGATTCGCCCTTCTGGTACTACACCTGATGCTTCAACCATTATTAAACCTGGAGCACCTGTTGCAAATGAAAGTAGGTGAGCTTGGTGCCAATCACCGATTAATCCATCGGTAGCGGAGTACTGACACATGGGAGAGACCCATACGCGGTTTTGGAAGGTGACAGAGCGAAGAGTTAGTGGATCAAAAAGGGCTGGCATTTAAATTAGGTGAGTGATTCAAAGACTGCGGCAACAACATTGGCGCCGGCATCTTCAATTCCTTTTGCTCGCTCACCAATCCAACCAGCACGTCCATGTTTTGGCATCATGGCCGCTGTTGCAGTGGCGCCAGCACGCGCTGCGATTGCAGCTTGGGCTAATCCAGAGTTTAAATCTGTTGCAGCATTTAAAGATTGAATTGCTGGATGAAGTGCATCTAATAATGTGCGCTCACCAAGTGATGCCTTGCCTCTCGCTGAGATGCCATCAAAGGCGGCTTGTAAAGATTTTTGCAGATTAGTCAGTGCATCATTTTCAGCTGAAACAACAGCAGATGCTCTAATAAAGCCGGTAGCAAATAGTGTGCCAAAGGTTGAGGATGCAAATTTAGAGATCTCTTTACCGATAAGCATTAAGTCAGCTTTTAAATCACCACTAAGGGAGGGATTAGCAGCTCTGATTCCTTCGGCAATTTTTCTTGCAGTAATGCCAAGATCAGCATCTCCGGCTGCGGCATCTAAATCCTCAAACTTCTTTGAGTTTTCCTCTAGTGCTAGCGCAACCTTTTCTAATGCAACAGCTAGATCACTCATGCCTGAGTATAAAATGGTGTGTGAGCTGGCGCGTTGATGTAGCCAAGTAGTTCATCATCAACTCGAATGATTGAAATTGATGCTCCAGCCATCTCAAGTGAAGTTGCGTACTCACCAATATTTACTCTAGCTACGGTAACGCCATAGCTACTTAAAACCTTCTTTGCGTGGCGATACATTATGTAGAGCTCTTCCGGTGGTGTAGCACCAAGGCTATTTAGCAAAACACAAACCTTGTCACCAGATTTTAAGTCAAGATCAGCTTTGATCGCTGAAACAAGTTGTTCAGTGATTTGATCAGCAGTTTCTAACTTACTCTTCTTAATTCCTGGCTCACCATGAATTCCCATACCAATTTCCATCTCACCAGGCTTAACTTCAAAGGTTGGATGTCCAACATTTGGTAATGTAACTGGACTTAGTGCAACGCCCATTGTGCGAGTTTGCGCTGCAGCCTTCTTAGTAACAGCAACAACTTCATCAAGTGATTTACCAGCAGCAGCGGCTGCGCCAGCTACTTTGTATAGAAAAAATATGCCAGCAATTCCGCGCCGGCGTGCCTCTTCACCCTTTGGTGCGGATGCAACATCATCTGCGCCAAGAATTGTTTCAACTCGAATTCCCTCAGCTGCGGCCATCTCGGCTGCAAAATCAAAGTTCATTACATCTCCGCCGTAATTGCCGTAAATGTAAAGCACGCCTGCACCAGAGTTAGCTTGCTTAGTTACTGCCAACATTTGTTCTGCCGTTGGGCTTTGGAATACATCGCCAACTGCAACGCCATCTAATAATCCTTTTCCAACATAACCTAGAAATAATGGAAGGTGTCCTGAACCGCCACCAGTGGTAATTCCAACTTTTTTCGCTACCGGAGCATCAGCTCGCACTAGGCAGTGGTTATCGCCATCAACAGGCTTAAGCTGATCGGGATAGGCCAGCAGAATTCCCTCTAACATCTCACTTACGAACTCTTTTGGGGTGTTTAATATCTTTTGCATGCTTTAAGCCTATCTCCTCGGCGGGATTGCCCTTTTATAACAAAACTGTCATATAAAACGGGTAAATAGATACCCGAATCATTGACCGTTCTTCTTAAAACCAAATATATTCGTCCTAATACGTGGGGGTCAACTCATGGTTCCCATCCTCATCCGAGGTAATAAAAATAGGAGAGTAGATGAAAAAATCTAGAGTATTAGCAGCCGTTGCTGCTGCAGCGCTAGCTGTTACAGCAAGTGGTTGTTCATCAGGAAGTGACAGCGCAGATCGTCGCTATGTTGTTTCCGTTAAGTTAATTGGTGTCGGCTGGTTCGACAACATGGAAAAGGGAATCACAGCTTGGGGTACCGATAACGGTATTGATGCCACCATGACTGGTGCAACAGATGCCTCACCTGAGAAGCAATCAAAGATGGTAGAAGATCTAATTGCACAGAAGGTAACTGGTATTGGAATCGTGCCTAATGACGTTGCATCAATTGATGGCGTTATCCAAAAGGCTAAAGATGCCGGTATTTATGTAGTTACACACGAAGCAGGCGGAACTCAGAATGCCGATGCAAACATCGAAGCATTCAACAACGCTGCATACGGTGCTGAAATTATGGACAACCTAGCTACCTGTATGGGATCAGCTGGTAAGTACGTAGCATTTGTTGGAACTTTGACAAACGGAAGCCACAACGAGTGGGTTGCCGGAGCAAAGGCTCAACTAGATGGTAACTACCCAAATATCAAGCGCGTAGAGAATCCAATTGAGTCAAAAGAAGATGCAGATGTTGCTTAC
Organism: Candidatus Nanopelagicus sp.; assembly: GCA_044347205.1. Taxonomy (GTDB): domain Bacteria; phylum Actinomycetota; class Actinomycetes; order Nanopelagicales; family Nanopelagicaceae; genus Nanopelagicus. The sequence goes on from JBIIXT010000072.1 coordinate 2,650, forward strand.
AACAAGACTAAAGAATTGTTGAAGAAATATCCTGATCTAAAGGGCTTCCAAGGATCATCAGCAAATGATGTTGTTGGTATTGGCCGCGCAATTGAAGAGCTTGGTCTAACTGACAAGACTTGTGTAATGGGAACATCAATTCCTTCAATGACTGAGAAGTTGCTGGCAACCGGAGCGATCGACAAGATCTTCCTTTGGGATTCAGCACTAGCTGGTAAGGCAATGCTTGCCATGCTAGATATCTTGGCTGACGGCGGATCTATCTCAGCAGGTCTAGATCTAGGAGTTCCTGGATATGAATCAATCACAGTAAGTTCTACAAATCCTAAGAGCTTCGAAGGCGCTGCCTGGTTAGTTCTTGATAAGGACACTGCAAGCCAATATAAGATCTAACATATTGGATAATTCCCGATAGGGAAGAAAATGGGGCACGGTATCCGTGCCCCATTTTTATTAAAGGCTGCTTTTAAGACCCTGTTTAAAAAGTACTAACATTAAAGTAAGATTTTGGTAATTATCAGAGGGGTTTAATAACTTAATGATTAGTACGACAACTTTGAGTTACAGCGTTGAGAATATTGTTAAGAGTTTTGGTGGCGCCAAGGCGCTATCTGGTGTCTCCATGTCAGTTTCAAGTGGTGAGGTTCATTGTCTTGCTGGTGAGAATGGATCTGGAAAATCAACCTTAATTAAAATCATGTCAGGTGTTCATTCCCCTGACTCTGGATTAATCCGATTAGCTGATAAAGAGTTCCCTGAACTGTCCCCCAGACAAGCGGTGCAAGAGGGTGTGCAAGTAATTTTTCAAGATTTTTCGCTGCTGCCAAACTTAACCGCTGCTGAAAATATTGCGCTTCCAACCTATATCTATGAGAACTCTAGATTTATTAGCAAGAAATCAACACTTAAGATCGCACAGGATGCAATTGATCTAATTGGTGTTGATATTGATATCACCCTGCCGGTTTCAGAGATCTCAATCGCCTCTAAGCAACTTATCGCTATTGCACGTGCGACAAATTTGGGCGTAAAGATGTTGTTTATGGATGAGCCAACAACTGCCTTAACTAGAAAAGAGATTAACCGGCTATTTGAAGTTATTAATCAAATCAAAGCACGTGGGGTGGCAACTGTATTTGTTAGCCATAAAATTGATGAGATTCAAGAAATTTGTAACACCATAACAGTGCTTCGAAATGGTGAGGTTGTAGCTGATGGCTTGATGAAGGATTTCGGGCCAAAGGAGATCTCACAGGCGATGACTGGCCAAGATGTTTTAACAACTCGCATAACACCACCGCTTAAGCCAGCTGCGCAAAAGGTAATTGAAGTATCTGGCATTACTGCAAAGCCGGCATTTTCTGATATCTCATTTTCAATAGCACCTGGTGAGATATTAGGTGTTACAGGATTGCTTGGCTCTGGCAGAACAGAGTTAGCTGAGGCAATCTTTGGAAAGTATCAGATTGAATCAGGTGAGATAAAGGTAAATGGCGTGAAGATGCCACTTAACTCTCCAAAAGCTGCGCTTAAAGCTGGAATTGGTTATGTGCCACCTGATCGCTTAACCCAAGGCTTATTTCTAGATCAATCAATCCTGCGTAACTTAGTTGCGGTGGGCTTAGATAGTTACAAGAGCAGGTGGGGTGCGCTACCGCAAAAAAATCTATCCCAAGCTGGTGATAAGTGGATTTCAGAGCTGAAGATAAAGACTAAGAATTCTGCTAATCCAGTTACCTCCCTCTCTGGCGGAAATCAACAACGAGTAGTTTTAGCAAAGTGGTTTGCCACAAACCCACATCTAATGATTTTAAATGGCCCAACTGTTGGCGTAGATGTTGGATCAAAGCGTGAAATTCTAGAGATCATTAGAGATCGGGCAAATGCTGGG
>JBIIXT010000014.1:0-15533 GCA_044347205.1 Candidatus Nanopelagicus sp.
GTTACACCTTCACCACGCGCACGGCGACGGCGACGGCGTCTTGGTGATGCACCATCTGCTGCTGTTTCATCAGCAGAGTTTTCAGAATCCTCACTTGAATTATCTGAATCTTCATTGCCATCTACTGCAGAGTCTTTTCCACCGCGACGGCGACCACGGCCACCACGACGGCGACGGCGTTTTGCATCTTCACTCTCATCACCAGATTTTTCAGCAGCTACCTCAGTAGCAACCTTGGCTGGCTTTTCAACTTTTTTCTTAGCAGCCTCTGGGGCGGCTTGAAATAGTGGAACTGGAATGGATTTTGCAGATTTCTTAGCGATCTTTTTATCTTCAGTTACGCCATCTGTGCTTGCTGCTTTTTTCGCAGCACGTTTACGAGGTGCTTTAGGCTCATCGGCCATATAAATCAAATCCTTTTCAAACTTTTAATTACTGCAGTTTTGCAGTACCTCTTCTTCAATTCTCTTTGCTTATAACCTAATTTTGCTTAACAAACTTAAGTTGTAATACTTAAAAATTGTGACGTAACCGCGGCGTTGGATCTTTATCCTCGCGCTGATTGCGTAGGCAAAGTATCGCAGATAAAGCCAATACCTGCCAACTTACCCTGATTTTATGCGTGTTTAGCGAGATCTAACATGGACATTTTGCAGCAAGCCAATTCCAATTAAATTAGCAAACATTGATGAGCCGCCATAGGAAAGAAATGGAAGTGGCACACCCGTCATCGGCATTAAGCCCATAGTCATACCAATATTTTCAAATGTTTGAAAAGCAAACCAGGCAATCACACCAACACAAACTAATCGGCCAAATAAATCAGTTGTGCGTCTGGCAATAATAAAAGCCCTAGTAAATATCACGCTATAGAGAATTAAAATAATGGAGCAACCAAGGAAGCCTAGAGTTTCACCAGCTACTGTAAAGATAAAGTCAGTTTGTTGCTCCGGTACAAATCTGCCATTTGTTTGTGGGCCATCAAATAAACCTTTACCAAAAAAGCCACCAGAGCCAATTGTGATTCTGGCCTGGCGTAGTTGATAACCACTTAACTGCGGATCAGCTGCTGGATCAACAAATGATTGAAGTCGCTTTACTTGATACTCACTTACTACCCCAGTTTGAACTGCAACAAAACCACCAGCTACAGCCAACATTAACAAGCCAACTACCCAGCGAATTGGCGCACCTGATGCACCGATCATGGCAACTACTGCTGCGCAAATTATTAAGACAGTACCTAAATCAGGTTGCAGCAAAATTAGGCCAACTGGAATTGCCGCTACAAGTAAGGATTTAGCAACATCTGAATCAGTTGGATCACCGCGCAAATCTTTTCGCTCAGCTAGCACCATCGCCATTCCAACGATAATTGAAATCTTTGCTAACTCAGCAGGTTGTAATTGAAAGCCACCAGGAAATGAAAGCCAAGCTTTAGCGCTGTTTACTGTGGCGCCAACAAGTAAAACCAGAATTAAGCCCAGTACACCAGCTGCCCAAAGTATTGGTGTGTAGGCACGAAGTAAACGGTAATCAATTAAGGTAGTTCCATAAGCGAGCAAGCCACCGATTAATATATTTAGAACATGGCGCTTTAAGTAGTACTCAGGATCTAAATCATTTGAGCGAAACCACTCGCGGGTTCCGGCGTAAACCAACAAGGTGCCAATGACAAGAAGTGCGCCAACTGCGCCAAATAAAATCTTGTCAAAGCTAGCAAAACTGCTTTTATTTTGGCGCGGAATCTTCAAGTTAGCACTCAATTTAACTTACCGCCATTTACTTTTACGCCAGTTAGATCAATCTGAACCTTTGCTACCTTTTTCAAATCAACCTTTGCAATCGTAGTTGGTACGCCATTTGGAAATATTTCTTTGCCCGGTGCCAGCAGAGTCTCATAAATTTGGCGAACTCCAACACCAGATGTGGAGGCACCAAATCCGCCCTGGCTAACCATCATGACAACAGCGTATTGTGGATTTGCAGTTGGTCCATAGGAAGCAAACCAAGAGGTGTCATCTTTTGCACTGCCATTTAAATTTCTACCAAATACTTGAGCTGTTCCAGTCTTTCCACTTACCTCAGCCTTTAATCCTGAAAAAGATCCAGCGCCGGTTCCACGAGTTACTACTGCGCGAAGTGAGCGCTGCAGGAAATCCCAAGTAGATTGCTTAACATCAACCTTGCCAGCAACGATCGGTTTAAACTCTTGAATCACTTTTCCTTCTTGATCAACTATTGCTCTAGCAATTTGTGGTTGATAGTAGGTGCCATTGTTGGCAATTGCTGAGTAAATTTGGGCCAGCTTTAGTGGTGTTATCAAAGTGTCACCTTGACCAATTGAAAAGTTAACCGCATCTCCTGCTCTAATTTTATTTCCATCTAAACAATTCTCACGGGCGATCTCAATTAAATATGGTGTTAGATCTGCTTTCTGGGCTCGGGTTTTATAGTTACAGAAGAAATCTTTATTTTCAGCATACCAATCCTCTTTCCATTCGCGGTTAGGTAATCGCCCCGCTGCCTCACTTGGAAGATCAACTCCAGTTGCCTTACCAATTCCAAAGGCTTTAGCTGCATTAAAGAAATAATCATTGGGATTTGATTTTGGTTTTAAGCCACCATCTCTTACCCATTCATCATAGGCAATTTGATACCAAATAGAGTCACAAGAAATAGCCATCGCCTGCTCCATTGTGATTCGACCGGCAGCAATACTGCCGAAATTCTTAAATGTTCTAGTTCCAATTTCCACAGTTGCCGGACAGTTATAGCTCTTATTTAAGTCATAACCCGCATTATCTGCTGCAATTGCAGAGATTGTTTTAAATGTAGAAGCTGGTGCAAACAATCCTTGAATTGCCCGACTTAATGCTGGCACGCCAGTTTTTTCACTAAACAAATCAGTAGCTTGCTTAACAGTTAATCCCTTTTGCCAAAGTGATGGATCATAAGTTGGATATGAAGCCATTGCTAGAACTCGACCAGTTTTAATTTCAAGTACAACAGCTGCCCCGGCATCACCTTTATAACCTGAGCCACGTGCCCGAAGGACTGCACCTTTTAATGCCTGCTCTGTGGCTGCTTGTAAGTTTGCATCAATATTTGTAATTAAGTTATTTCCAGCAATTGCTTTGGTATTTGTTGATTGTTTGGTTACAACCTCTTTGCGGTTTACCAATACCGTTCTAATTCCAGGAATACCACGCAAGTACTCGTTGTATTTAATCTCAAGGCCAGTCTTGCCAATCACCTCACTGCGATAGTAATTCATCTCTGGATTACGCAGATCCTCATCAGAGACTGCGCCGACATAGCCAAGTACATGTGCCACATTTTCACCAGCTAATGATGGATAAGTTCGAATCGGAACAGAGGCCACCTCAATGCCTGGAAACTGATCAGCATTTTCCATAATCTTTAACGCGTCATTATTTGATGCGTTACCAATTACTGGAATTGGTTGATACCTAGTTCCATTCCAACAACCCGCTCGATTATCTTTAGGTAATTCACCGCAAAGTCTGGTGCGCTGATAAATATCGGCGTACTCCAAATTAAATATGGTGGCAATTCGAGACAGAACTGATGTGCCTTTATCTGGTTGCTTATCTAAATCAACTCGACTAATTGAAACCACTAAACCAGGCAGATCCACCACCATTGGTGTGCCATTTATATCGGTAATGGCCCCTCGTACTGCCGGAGTAATGATGTCTCTGCTTTGAATACTAAGGGCTGCAACTTGATACCGCTCAGAGTCTAAAACTTGAATATAAAACAATCTGCCGAATAAGGCTGCTACTAAAGAAATAATTAAGGTTTGAAAAACAATTAAATTAAGCCGTGATTTACTGCTCATATTAAATCTCTACTTGAAAGGGAGAACTTTCGAAATCTAATTATTAATGGTAGAAAAATTGGTGTAATAAAAAAGCTCCATACTGAGTTAGCAGCAATTACTCCAAAATTATGCAGAAATCCACCATTTGTTTCACCAAGAAATAAACCTAGAAACAAAAAGGTTGCCATAGCCAACGCCGATGACATTGAGATAAAGGATATAAATGCAACTGGTCGATCGGTAAAATCACCAATACTCTCTCGGTTTACGGTAAAGAGATAACCAATAAAAGTTAACGCCAGCGCCCATTGTCCAAAGGGTGTGGCAGCTCCGGGAGATAAATCCATTACAAGGCCACCAAGAAATCCAAAAACAAGTGCGCCGGTGCGATCTTCAAATGCAAGCAATACCAGTAGTGCTGCTAAATAAAGTGAAAAACTATGCCAAGGAAAATTAATTCGGTTGATGATCGTTTCTTGAACAAAGAGCATTAGTAGTAAAAATAAGGTCGTAGTTGCCACACGCAGTTGATTCATGAAACTACCTAGTTGGTGAAGGAGTTGGCGTTGGTGTTACCAAGACAGTAATCACTGGTTGTGGTTTAGGAAATAGCGCATCCCGTGGTTGTCCATTTGGCGCAGCAATAACAACTGCAACTACCCCAATTCGCTGCAAGTCTGTAATCCCGTCAACATCAGCATTTTGGGTAATTGAGGAGGCGTTACTTTGAACAGTATTAACAATTCCAACTGGCACACCTGGCACAAATGGTCGATTGCCTTCACTGCCTCGCGCAATTAAAACATCACCTTTTTTGATCTCACCCGTTGTGTCCAATAGTTGCAACAGATATGAATCACCGCCCTGCCCTGAGACAACACCGATCGCTTGCGTGCCTGCGATCCGGACACCAATTTTAAATGTGGGATCACTCATCAATAAAACAACAGCGCTACTTGAAGTAACACTTTTTACAACACCAACTAGACCCGCATCTGAAATCACCGTCATGTTTGGTGTGATTCCTGATGAGGAGCCAGCATCAATTGTGATGGTCTGTTTAAAGGTTGTATTTGCCCCGCGATTTATCACCCGGGCGGCAACTACTTTGTAACCACCGCGACCTGCTAAATCCAAGACACCTTTTAGTTGATCTAATTGGCCAGCCACATCAGCATTAACTGCGGCATCTGCAATTAATTTTTCATTTTCAGCGGTTAAATTATTGATTTTATTTCTAGTTGAGCCCAGATTTTTAATATCACCAAAGAAGTTTCCTACTGGTGAAAACAGCTTTGAGAAGAATCCTTCAACGGGTGATAAAACAGATTGCGTAGTATTTCGCAGCCCGGTTGCAATGTTTACACCACGTAAATCCAGGGTAATTAAAAAGAGAGATGAGACAAGAAGTAATACCAATAGTAATCGTGATCGATTACTGCCACCTTTTGCCATAGTTAATTAAACCCTAGACCGCTGCAAAAATAAGGTTAACGACGAGGCTCGGAGATCAACACCTTCTCAAGAGCTTCAAACTCTTCAATACATTTTCCAGACCCCTCTGCAACTGCTTGCAGTGGACGCTCAGAAATATGAATCGGCATTCCAGTCTCATGACGAAGACGCTCATCTAAGCCACGAAGTAATGCTCCTCCGCCAGTTAACACAATGCCACGATCCATTAAATCTGAGGCTAGCTCTGGTGGGGTTTTATCTAATGTGCTTTTAACCGCATTGATGATTGCATTTACCGGCTCTTCTAATGCTTTGCGAATGTCAGCAGATGTCACAAGAATCGTTTTTGGTAATCCAGTTGCTAAATCGCGACCACGAATTTCTGCATCTGGCTCACCTGGTAGTGGGAAGGCAGATCCAATTGCCATCTTGATCTCTTCAGCGGTGCGCTCACCAAGTAACAATGAGAACTCACGCTTTACCCAATTAATAATCGCTTGATCAAGTTCATCTCCACCTACGCGAATTGAAAGGGCAGTAACTATTCCACCAAGTGAAATAACAGCTACCTCAGTTGTGCCACCACCAATATCAACCACCATATTTCCAGTTGGCTCATGAATTGGCAGATCCGCACCGATTGCTGCAGCCATTGGCTCTTCGATGATGTAAACCTTACGAGCACCAGCTGCATAACCAGCATCTTTTACCGCACGTTGTTCAACACCAGTAATTCCTGATGGCACGCAAACTACGATACGTGGTTTTGCTAAGTAGCGACGCTTGTGAACCTTTTGAATAAAGTATTTAAGCATTCGCTCAGTAGTATCAAAGTCTGCAATCACACCATCTTTAAGTGGGCGAATTGCCACAATATTTCCAGGAGTTCTACCAATCATTCGCTTAGCTTCAATACCAACGGCAAGAATCTGGCCATTGTCTTGATTGACTGCAACTACTGATGGTTCATTAAGCACGATGCCACGTCCGCGTACATAAACAAGTGTGTTCGCTGTACCTAAATCCACCGCCATGTCACGGCCGATCCAAGACATTCTATTTTGGCCTTTGCTCATCTGTTCCCCTTGTTTATTCCTGGTAGTTTTTTATTAATTAATTGCCGAAAAAAATCTTAATCTCGCGCTCAGCCGACTCTGGTGAGTCACTGCCATGCACAATATTTTGTACAACCTTTGTTCCCATATCTCGCGCTAGATCCCCACGAATAGTTCCAGGCTCTGCCGTTGTTGGATCAGTTGTTCCAGCAAGTTTGCGAAATCCTTCGATTACTCGCTCACCTTCGGCGATCATTGCAACAATCGGGCCAGACATCATGAACTCCATTAGTGGTTCATAAAATGGTTTACCTTCATGTTCTGCATAGTGCTTTGCCAAAATACTTTTATCAGCGGTTAACATTTTTAAGTTAGAAACTTTGTAACCTTTACGTTCTACTCGTGCAATTACCTCACCAACCAAACCGCGTTTAACGCCATCTGGCTTCACTAAAATTAAGGTTTGCTGGGAACTCATTTGCGTATTCTACGGCCATTGTTGCATTGATAAAAATTAAGGGGTTTTGCCATCCCGTTCAGCGATTAATCTCGCCTTTATGGCCTCACCCTTGCGACCAAGCACAATTGCGATAATCCAAAGGGCGGCAAATAGTGTCCCCAAAAAGTACATCGTGTACTCGACTACACCATAAGCAATCAAGCCAATTTGAAGAATTGAACCAATTTGATAACCAATCTTGCGCTTAAGAATTCCAGGTGTTAACAATAATAAAATTGCAAGCACACCTCCCAGCCATAAAGCAGTTGAGCCAGCATCATCTTTTGCAAGTAATAAAGCAAAGCCCATGGTTAATGACTCCATCACTAGAACTGCTGATGCCATTACTCTCATTTTTATTGCTCCAATCCTCTTAAGATCCCTCTTGCCTGACCAGCTGTTACAACTGAGCCTGTAATTAAAACCGCGCTAACACCATCATTTACCTGATTAGAAAGTGTTGCCTTCTCAGTTGCATAGGTTATTGCACCACGCAGCTCTGGAATAATCTCAATTTGTTCTGGCTTAAAGTATTTTGCTGCCAGCTTTGCGAACTCATTTGCAGCAAGTGCGCGAGGAGATGAACTCTCAGAAATTATTAAGTAATCAACGACCTGAGCAAGTTCTGCCAAAATGCCAGTTGCATCCTTATCTGCCAAAACTGCAACCACACCAATTAAGGTTTCAAAATCAAACTCGGCGCTTATTGTTGCCACTAACGCTTTGGCGCCATGTGGATTGTGGGCGGCATCAATGATGACGGTGGGGTCCCTTCGAATAACCTCACACCTACCCGGTGATTTAACTTTTGAAAACGCACTTCGCACTAAATCAGAATCTAATTTAACCCCAGTAAAAGCTTCAGCGGCTGCTAATGCAATCGCTGCATTATTTGCTTGATGCGCGCCATAGAGTGGCAGGAAGATCTCATCAATTAAGCCATGTATTCCATTAATTGAAATTAATTGACCACCAACTGCAAGTGCGCGATTAGCCAGTGAAAACTCAACACCCTGACGAAATGGGATTGCCGAAACCTGAGCAACCTTTGCCATTAAAACCTTTGCCACCTCTGGGGTTTGCGCAGCTAGTACAACATTTGATTCTGGCTTGAATATTCCAGATTTTGTTTGGGCAATCTTCTCCAACGTATCACCGAGGTACTCCATGTGATCTAATCCAATTGGTGTCATTACCGACACCTGTGATTGCACAACATTTGTCGCATCCCATTGCCCACCTAAGCCAGCTTCAATCACTGCCACATCAACTGGATGCTCAGCAAAGGCAACAAATGCAATTGCAGTTAATGCTTCAAAGTATGAGATTTTATGTGGTTGTTTGGAATCAACTAACTCGAAGTAGAGGGCAATATCATTGTAATTTTTTATAAATTCAGCGGGCGAGATTGGTTCACCTTTAATAGAAATTCGCTCTAAAAAACTTTCTAGGTGCGGACTGGTGTATCTACCTGTGCGGTATCCGAGCTCACTCATTAAGGCATCAATCATTCTTGATGTGCTGGTTTTACCATTTGTGCCAGCTAAGTGAATTGTTGGATATGACAGTTGTGGTGACCCTAGTAGATCAGTTAGTGCACTAATTCGATCTAAGGATGGTTCAATAATGCTCTCTGGCCATCTAGCCATTAAGCCTTGCTCAATTACCGAAAGAGTTTCTAAATTTTCAGCTGAGCTCACTATTTTGCAAGTTTTTCTAACAATGCCGTTAAGCGCTCAATATCAGCGGTGCTCTCTTGCAACCGCGCCCTTATTTCACTTACAACCTCCATTGGCGCTTTTGCCATGAAGCCCTCATTATCTAACTTCACCTTTGCAGTATTAAGGTCCTTTTGCGCAGTGGCTAAATCTTTACTTAATCTTGCGCGCTCTGCCACTAAATCAATCGCACCAGTTAAATCAAACTCAATTACGACATTTGCTACCTCAATTTTGGCGGTGAAATTTCCTTCACTTTCTTCACATTTAACAATGAAGCGAAGTGCACTCTCATACTCAGCCAAACCTGCTGCGGCTAAACCGGTAAATTTGGCAACAATTTTTGCAGTGGTTTTAATTCCTTGATCAGCTCTAAATCTGCGAATTTCGGTCACGATCTCCTGCATTTTATTTACTAACTCAACTGATTTTAAATCCTGCTTTGTAGCATCCGGGCTCGGCCACTGTGCTACCACTAATGATTCACCACCAGTTAATGAACACCACAGCTCCTCCGTAATAAATGGCATCACTGGATGCATTAGGCGAAGTAGTTGATCTAGAACTTCACCAAGTACTCGCTTACTCATCTGGGCAGGTGCGCCCCCTGCATTAAATGTTGATTTAGAAAGTTCCAGATACCAATCGCAAAGATCATTCCACGCAAAGTGATAAATCAGATCACATGCTTTAGCAAACTCATACTTTTCAAAGAGTTCATCTACTTCAGAGATGCTTTGATCTAACCGAGTTAATATCCAATTATCTATCGCATTTAAATCTGAGCGAGCAGGTAAATCCCCATCAATATTTGCACCATTCATCATGGCAAATCGACTGGCATTCCATAACTTAGTTGCAAAGTTTCTAGAGCCGGCTACCCAATCCTCAGCAAGTGCTTGATCAGTACCAGGATTAGCACCCTTAGCTAATGTGAAGCGCAGTGCATCTGATCCGTACTTATCCATAAACTCAATTGGATCAACAGTATTGCCACGACTCTTGCTCATCTTTTTACCAAATTGATCACGGACTAAACCATGTAAGGCGATGACATCAAATGGTTGCTTGCCATCCATTGCAAATAAGCCCATTAGCATCATTCGTGCTACCCAGAAAAATAAAATGTCATAACCAGTGACCAGTACTGAGGTTGGATAAAACTTCTTTAGCGATGCACTCTCATCTGGCCAACCTAAGGTTGAAAATGGCCAAAGTGCTGATGAAAACCAAGTATCTAAAACATCAGGATCTTGTTCATAACCAGCTGGTGCTTGCTCATCTGGTCCACAAACAACTACTTCACCATTTGGTCCATAGAAAACTGGAATGCGATGTCCCCACCAAAGTTGGCGAGAGATACACCAATCATGCATGTTATCTACCCACTCAAAATATCTTGGCGACATTTCTGCTGGTTCAATCTTTACCTTGCCACTTCGCACCGCATCACCGGCTGCCTTTGCAAGTGGTGCCACCTTTACAAACCATTGTTTAGAAAGTCTTGGTTCAACAGTTGTCTCACATCGCTGGCAATGTCCAACTGCATGAACATAAGGACGCTTCTCGGCAACAACGCGACCTTGTTTTCTTAACTCTTCAACAACAGCTTTGCGTGCATCAAATCGATCCATGCCATCAAATTTTGTACCAGTACCTGCCATCACACCATGTTCATTCATGATCACAACTATTTCAACGTTATGACGCATCGCCATCTCAAAGTCATTTGGATCATGAGCAGCTGTTACCTTAACGGCGCCAGTTCCAAACTCTGGATCAACTAACTCATCCGCAATAATTGGAATATAGCGATCTACTAATGGCAGCAATACTTTCTTGCCGATCATGTGTTTATAGCGATCATCATTTGGATTTACCGCAACTGCGCCATCACCTAACATAGTTTCAGCCCGGGTTGTTGCTACCGTAATATTTATTTCATCATCACCGTATTTGATAGAGACAAATTCACCTGCATCATCTTGGTGTTCTACTTCAATATCTGAAAGCGCCGTTAAACAACGTGGGCACCAGTTAATGATTCGCTCTGCTCGATAAATTAACTGCGCATCGTATAAGCGCTTAAAAATTGTTAAAACTGCTTTTGAAAGTTGGGCATCCATGGTGAATGCTTCCCGATCCCAATCAACGCTATCGCCAAGGCGTTTCATCTGATCCAAAATCACACCGCCTGATTCAGCCTTCCACTCCCAAACTTTTGCCACAAATGCTTCGCGCCCTAAATCATGACGTGATTTACCTTCGGCAGCTAACTGCTTCTCAACAACATTTTGTGTTGCAATTCCAGCGTGATCCATTCCGGGTAACCACAGCGCCTCAAAACCTTTCATGCGTTTCATGCGAATTAATAGATCTTGAATTGTGTGATCAAGTGCGTGACCAATATGAAGTGAGCCAGTCACATTTGGTGGCGGAATTACAATCGTAAAGGGCGGCTTCTTAGAGTTCTCATCTGCTTTGAAGTAGCCAGCGGCTAACCATTTTTTATAAAGCGGTGCTTCGATATCAGCGGGCACAAAGGCTGCCGCTAACTCTTTTTTAGTTTCACCGCTCATCAGAGTGCAAGTCTAGAGGATCTAATTACGCGGTTTTTTCCTCGGCGCTTTTATCGCTTTTCTCGCCCTTGTTTCGTTTTGCGCTACTAATTGAACGAGGAATATAAGTTGGTGCTTCCTCTTTACGAACAACAGCTGGTGTAATGACTACCTTCTCAACATCCTTGCGACTTGGTACTTCATACATAACTGCAAGCAACGTCTCCTCCATGATTGCGCGAAGTCCACGTGCACCAGTGCCGCGCTTAATTGCTAGATCAGCCACCACTTCAAGGGCCTCATTTGAGAAATCTAATTCAACATCATCTAGCTCAAATAACTTTTGGTACTGCTTAACTAAAGCATTTTTTGGCTCAATTAAAATCTGCATTAACGCTTTTTGATCAAGATTTTCTACTGAGGTAAGAATTGGCAGACGGCCAATGAACTCTGGAATCATGCCAAACTTCAATAGATCCTCTGGCATTACCTCACCAAAAATATCTGTGACTACGGCGTCATCAGTAGTTTGTAGCTTTGCATTAAAGCCAACGCCTGCTTTGCCCTTGCGACTTTCAATAATTTTTTCAAGTCCAGCAAAAGCACCGCCGACAATAAATAAAACATTGGTGGTATCAATTTGTAGGAACTCTTGATGAGGATGCTTACGTCCGCCTTGTGGTGGCACAGATGCGGTAGTTCCCTCAAGAATTTTTAGTAAAGCTTGCTGAACGCCTTCACCGGAAACATCTCGTGTAATCGATGGGTTCTCAGCCTTGCGAGCAACCTTATCGATTTCATCAATGTAGATAATTCCAGTCTCTGCTTTTTTCACATCAAAGTCTGCGGCTTGAATTAGCTTTAACAAGATGTTTTCAACATCTTCACCAACATAACCAGCCTCAGTCAGCGCTGTTGCATCTGCAATTGCAAATGGCACATTAAGCATTCTGGCCAAGGTTTGTGCCAGTAAAGTTTTACCGCAACCAGTTGGTCCTAAAATTAGGATATTTGATTTAGATAATTCAACTGAATCCTCGCGCTTGCTGCCACCTGATTGCACACGCTTGTAGTGGTTATAGACCGCAACTGATAATGATTTCTTTGCGCGATCTTGGCCAATTACATACTGATCTAAAAATTCATAGATCTCTTGTGGCTTTGGTAGCTCTTGTAAACCTAAGGTGCTGGTCTCATTTAACTCATCAATAATAATTTCATTACATAGATCAATACATTCATCACAGATATAAACACCAGGTCCGGCAATTAACTTCTTTACTTGCTTTTGGGTTTTGCCACAGAAGGAACACTTAAGCAGATCACTGCCTTCGCCAATCTTTGCGCTCACTTTTGTAATCTCCTAGTTCATTAAGGGAAGGTGATAAGGGTAGATCGTGAGTAGATGCTGGCGCGGCAAAAGTAAGGGTAAACCTGTTCGCTTATAGACGAATTACTACTGCTTCTTACTTAAGCTTTTGCTTTTGCCTTACGGGATGCAAGCACCTGATCGATAAGTCCATACTCAACTGACTCGGCAGCGGTAAGAATCTTGTCGCGTTCAATGTCCTTTGCAATCTCTTCTTTAGATTTCTTGGAGTGCTTTGCCAACATCTCCTCTAGCAAAGTTCGCATGCGCAAAATTTCTTTTGCTTGAATTTCAATGTCAGAGCCTTGTCCGCCACCTTCTGAATATGGTTGGTGAATCAAAATGCGTGCATGCTCAAGTGCATAACGCTTTCCAGCGGCGCCACCTGCAAGCAGGATTGCAGCGGCTGAGGCAGCTTGTCCTAGACAGATTGTCATTACATCTGGTCGAACAAATTGCATCGTGTCATAAATTGCAGTTAGCGCTGTAAAGGAGCCACCTGGTGAGTTTATATACATCATGATGTCGCGGTCTGGATCCATTGATTCAAGAGTTAACAACTGAGCCATCACATCATTTGCCACAGTGTCATCAATTGGTTGACCTAAGAAAATAATGCGCTCTTCAAATAACTTTGTGTATGGATCAAGGCGCTTGTAACCGTAGCTAGTGCGCTCCTCAATTGTTGGAAGAACATAACGTGATGTTATTTCATTTATTTTGTTCATGTTCATACCTTGATTCATCGTGAGGTTCCGCCACTTCCAGATACTTGTCCAGCTGATTTAACAACATGATCAACAAAGCCATACTTCTTCGCATCCTCGGCATTAAACCAGCGATCGCGATCTGAATCTTCCTCAATTTGTTCTGCTTTTTGCCCAGTATGGAAAGCAATTAATTCAGCCATTTTCTTTTTAGTAAATGACATCTGCTCTGCTTGAATCTTGATATCTGAAGCAGTTCCACCAATACCACCTGATGGTTGGTGCATCATGATGCGAGCATGTGGAAGTGCATAGCGTTTGCCATCTGCACCTGCACATAATAAAAATTGACCCATTGATGCGGCAAGACCCATTGCAACTGTTGCAACATCATTTTTGATGTATTGCATGGTGTCATAGATAGCCATACCAGCTGAGATCGATCCACCTGGTGAGTTGATGTAAAGGTAAATATCTTTTTCTGGATCCTCTGCTGCAAGTAATAACATCTGTGCGCAGATTGCATTTGCCATTGAATCTTCAACAACTGAACCTAAGAAAATAATCCGCTCTTTTAATAAGCGTTGGTAAACTTGATCATCAAGTCCACCCATGCCAGATGCGGCGTTACGTGGTGCTGTTGTTAAATCCACTTAGCTCTCCTCTTTAAAGATATGCCTTGAAATGTATGTATTGACCTTAACAATATTTAGCAAAAAATGCTTCCGCAATTGAGCCTAGGACTTGTTCGCCGTTAGCGATTATTCTGCTGATACCTGCGCTGTTTCGGCTTCCTTTGGGCGAAGTGCTTCAAGATCAACCTTTTTTCCAGATTTATCTTTGACTTTTACCCGACCTAATACCCCAGCTAGTGCCTTAGCTCTGGCAACTTCAGCAACCATAGTTGTGATCTGCCCAGCCTCAGATACCTCTTTAATAAATTGATCTGGGCTCATGCCATAACGTTGTGAGGCACGTACTAAGTACTCAGTTAACTCTGATTCATTTACTGAAACAGACTCT
Organism: Candidatus Nanopelagicus sp.; assembly: GCA_044347205.1. Lineage (GTDB taxonomy): Bacteria > Actinomycetota > Actinomycetes > Nanopelagicales > Nanopelagicaceae > Nanopelagicus. Next base: position 14,232 of record JBIIXT010000014.1, read on the forward strand.
GCTTTAACGATTGAGTCAAGTAAGAACTCTCGCTGAATGGTTTGGCTTACCTCGATATTAACTTCAGCGCGATGTTTATCATCTTCAAGGCGACCCTCTTTTTCAAGATGCTCATTTACTTCAGCATCAATGATCTCTTGAGGAAGTGGGATCTCAATCATTGCGATTAACTTCTCAACAAGTAGGTCGCGGGCTTGTGCGCCTTGTTCCATCTCTTTGAGCTTGGTTAATCTGCTTCTTAAATCCTCTTTTAGCTCAGCCAGAGTTTCAAACTCAGAGGCCATCTTGGCAAATGCATCATCTACTGGTGGTAGGTCACGATGTTTAACCGCTTTCACAGTGACCTTAACATTTCCAGTTTCACCTTCGCTCATGCCAACTAATTGAGTTGAAAACTCTTTGCTCTCATTAGCTGATAAACCCATTAGCGCCTCATCCAAGCCATCAATCATTCGCGCTGAGCCGACCTCGTATGAGATGTCATTTGCAGTTCCACCCTCAAGCTCTTTGCCATCTGCGGTTGCAATTAAATCAATACTTACAAAATCTTTGTTTTCAACCTTCTTCTCAACTGTGCTTAATGTGCCAAAGCGAGCGCGTAGTGCATCAATCTGCTCATCTAAATCCTTATCCAGCACCGCAACATCATCGACGGTAATTTCAAGAGTTGAAAAGTTTGGCAGCTTTAACTCTGGGCGAACATCAACCTCTACCGTAAATGAGAGTGATTCATTATCTTTTAATTCTTTGATATCAACAGTTGGGCGCCCAATTACTAATACATCATTATCTTTGGCAGCTTGTGAGTAAAAAGTTGGTAGTGCTGCATTGATCGCCTCATCTAAGACAGCTCCCCGGCCCACGCGTTGATCAATCATTGCCGATGGAACTTTGCCTTTGCGAAAACCTGGGATTGTTATGCGCTCACTTAAGGTTTGGTAGGCAGCTGAAATGTGTGGCTTCAGTTCTTCAAAGGTAACATCAACTGAAAGCTTCACACGTGTTGGTGATAATTGTTCAACCGCGCTCTTCAATTATTTCTCCTTGTAATTGTTATTGAAAAAGATTTTGGTCGGGGCGGAGGGATTCGAACCCACGATCTCCTGCTCCCAAAGCAGGCGCGCTAGCCACTACGCTACGCCCCGTCGGCGTAAGGCGCACAGTCTAAAGGGTAATTTTCCCTTCTACTAACCGAGGTAATAAGGTATGACCTTGCTACCGCCAAACAAGTTAAACTTGTAAGTGCAGTAGCAGATCACGCAACCAAATTGCGGGTGTAGCTCAATGGTAGAGTTCTAGCCT
>JBIIXT010000074.1:0-4359 GCA_044347205.1 Candidatus Nanopelagicus sp.
TGCAGCTCGCAAGGGTTACCCAGTTAAGGTTCTAGGAAATGGTGATATCTCAGTGAAAGTTTCAATCGCTGCGCACGCATTCTCTAAGGCTGCAACTGAGAAAATCTCAGCAGCTGGCGGATCAGCCAAAACTCTTTAATCATAATTAGTTAGAAGGAGAAGATCTTGTTATCAGCATTTGGTAAGGCGTTTAAGACTCCTGACTTACGTCGCAAGATCTTCTTTACGCTTTCAATCATGGCGCTATTTCGCTTTGGTTCAGTTGTTCCAACACCTGGCGTTTCATATGTAAACGTGCAGGAGTGTTTAAAGACAGCAAACACCGGTGGATTATTTGGTTTGATCAACCTATTTAGCGGCGGTGCTTTACTTCAATTAAGTATTTTTGCACTCGGCATCATGCCTTACATCACCGCTTCAATTATCGTTCAATTATTAACAGTGGTTATTCCTCGCTTTGAAGCGTTAAAGCAAGAGGGACAGGCTGGTACTGCAAAGTTAACCCAATACACCCGTTACCTAACTATTGGTTTGGCAATCTTGCAATCAACTGGCTTAATCGCAGTTGCTCGTATTCAAGGAAGAATTTTTGCTAACTGTTCACTTCCAATTATTCCAGACACATCACTTACTCGAATCATCACAATGATTGCAGTAATGACTGCTGGTACCTCAGTAATTATGTGGTTAGGTGAGTTAATCACCGATCGTGGTGTTGGTAATGGAATGTCGATCCTGATCTTTACATCAATCGCTGCAAGCTTTCCTGGACAACTTTGGTCAATTAGATTACAAAAGGGTTTGTTCGCATTCATATTTGTATTAGCAGTTGGTGTACTAGTAGTAGCTGCGGTTGTATTCGTGGAGCAGGCACAACGCCGAATTCCAGTTCAATATGCCAAGCGCCAAGTTGGTCGCCAGCAATATGGCGGCACTAGTACTTACATCCCAATTAAGGTAAACCAAGCTGGTGTTATCCCAGTTATCTTCGCTTCATCTCTACTTTATATTCCTTCACTATTGGTTAACTTCAGCGGATCAACGGCTGGTTGGGCAACTTGGATTTCAAAGAATTTCATTCAAGGTGATCACCCAATTTACATTGCCACTTACGCATTTTTAATTATTTTCTTTACCTACTTCTATGTTGCAATTACTTTTAATCCAGATGAGGTTGCAGAGAATATGAAGAAGTACGGTGGCTTTATTCCAGGTATTCGTGCTGGTCGTCCGACCTCTGAATACCTGCAGTATGTGCTCTCTCGCATCACGGCGCCTGGTTCTTTATATCTAGCATTTGTTGCAATCATTCCGATTATTGCGTTGATTCTTTTCCAAGCAACCCAAAACTTCCCATTTGGTGGAACTGCGATTTTGATCGTGGTTGGTGTTGGTTTAGATACTGCAAAGCAGATCGAATCTCAATTACAACAACGCTCATATGAGGGGTTTTTGAAGTAATGCGTTTAATCCTGGTTGGCCCACCAGGTGCTGGTAAAGGAACACAAGCAGTTCACTTAGCTGCGCACTATCAAATACCACACATTTCAACTGGTGATATTTTTCGCGCCAATATAAAAAATGCAACACAACTTGGTCTGCGTGCACAATCCTTTATGGATAAAGGCGAGCTAGTCCCAGACTCTGTTACCAATGAGATGGTTCGAGATCGCTTAGGTGAACCTGATACAAAAAATGGATTTTTACTAGATGGCTTTCCACGAAACACCGCGCAAGCTGATGAATTGAATAAAATTCTAGTTGAGAAAAATATGCCATTAGATGCTGTACTTGAATTAAAGATTGAAAACTCGGAGATTATTCGCAGGTTATCTGGACGTCGCACCTGCCGTAATTGCTCCGCTACTTTTCACATCGAGTTTGAGAAACCAAAGTCGGCTGATCATTGCGATGCATGCCAAGGTGAGCTCTACCAACGCGAGGATGATAAAGAGGAGGTAGTTGCTCGAAGACTTCAGGTCTACACCGAACAAACTGCGCCGATTATTAATTACTACAGCAAGGCGGGATTGTTAAAGAGCATCTCTGCGCTGGGTGATGTTGGAGAAATTACTCAACTAGCCATCACTTCAATTACAAGGTAACTCTCATGGCTATCCAAATAAAAAATCTTGAACAATTAAAATCTATGCGTAAAGCTGGTTTAGTTGTCGCCCATACCTTAAATTTAATTCGCGATAGCGCAGAAATTGGTATGACAACAGTTGATTTAGATTTACTTGCAGTAAGAAGTTTAGATAAATATGGTGCTACCTCCTCCTTTAAGGGGTATCACGGCTTTCCATCAGTAATTTGTGCATCTGTAAATGAAGAAGTTGTGCATGGCATACCAAATAAGCGAGTAATCCAAGATGGTGATATTTTGTCAGTTGATTTTGGCGCAATTATTGATGGCTGGCATGGTGATGCTGCGATCTCAATCGGTTTTGGAAATGTTGAACCAGCAGATCAAAAATTAATGGATGTTTGTGAAGAATCGATGTGGCAAGGAATTGCTGCTGGAAAAAACGGTGGCAAGTTAACTGATATTTCAGAGGCGGTTGAGCGTTACATAAAATCACAAGGAAGCTATGGAATTTTGCGCGAGTATGGTGGCCATGGCATTGGAAGTGAGATGCACCAAGAGCCACACATTTTAAATTTTGGTAAAGGCGGAAACGGTCCTGATTTAATTCCCGGCATGGCACTCGCCATTGAACCAATGATCACTCGTGGTAGTGAAAAAATGAAAGTACTAAGTGATGAATGGACAGTAGTTTCACAGGATCATTCACGTGGTGCGCATTTTGAACATACATATGCAATTGCACCTGATGGCAAGCCCTTTGTTTTAACCGCAATTGATGGCGGGAAAGCGGAGTTAAGCCGGCTAGGTGTTGAAATTTCCGAACTGCTTTTGCCATGACACTCGTTGGCTTAATCGTACTTTTTTAATTTAATTAAATGTTTTTAACAGATGCAACCCTTGCTACATCTAGGGCTTACATAAATAATGAGTGGGTTGATGGCGGGATCAAAGTAATTGATGCAAAGCTATCTTCATACGGTGAAGCTGGTGGCCAAGATGGAATGGCAATTCCTGGTTTCGTTGATCTACAGGTCCATGGTCATGGCGGTGTCGACATATTGGCTGCAAAAAGTTCAGATGAGATTCGCAAATTATCAAGATCTCTTTACAACAACGGTGTTGTTGCATATCTGCCAACCTTAATCACCGGCCCAAAAGAAGGCTCACTTGCAGCTTTAAAATTAATTGAAGAGGTAAGAAAAAACCCAATGCCGGGTGAGGCAACAATTATTGGCACCCATTTAGAAGGACCATTTATTTCACCAATTAAACCTGGCATGCATCCAGTTGAATACATCAAAATGCCAGATCAAGCATTTATTGGTGAATTCCTACGTGCTGGCAAGATTTCACAAGTAACAATTGCGCCAGAGCTTCCGGGAGCACTTGAGTTAATTAAGTTTTTAGCAGGTTCAGGTGTTGTAGTTTCACTTGGCCACTCAAATGCTACCGCCGCTGAGGCACATGCTGGCTTTGATGCAGGTGCTAAAACTGTTACTCATCTTTGGAATGCAATGAAAAAGAAAGCCGAGGGTGAACCAGGTTTAGCCCAGGTAGCACTTGACCGTGATGATGTAATTATTCAATTAATTATTGATGAGGTTCATTTAGATTCGCAGCTTGTAATTGATTCACTTAAACAATGCCCGGGGCGTTTTATTGTGACAAATGATGCGGTCTCAGCTGCTGGAATTGGTGAAGGAGTTTTCGCCTTTGGTGAGATTGAAATTAAAGTTGAAAATGGTAGAGCAACTCGCATGGATGGAACATTGGCGGGTGGCGTTGGAACCTTAAATAGATCACTGCAATTGATGTGGGAGTACGGAGTTGGATTAGAGGATGCGATTGATTCAGTCACATCCAGGCCAGCAGATTTGATGGGAATGGGGGAATTAGGCCGATTAGATCTAGCCGCTCCCGTTCAGATTCTCACGCTTTAGGGCCGATTTTCTTTTTTATACCGCCACGCTTAAACTAACCCTCCTGCCTCGAAAGGGGTAAACCCAATAAAGATCAGATAAGTAGGTATCGCTTGGCCAAGAAAGATGGTGCTATCGAAATCGAAGGCACTGTTGCTGAAGCATTACCTAACGCAATGTTCCGAGTTGAGTTAACAAATGGTCACAAAGTTTTAGCACATATCAGTGGAAAGATGCGACAGAACTACATTCGTATTTTGCCGGAAGATAAAGTGATTGTTGAACTTAGTCCATATGACCTCACCAGAGGTCGAATTATTTATCGTTACAAGTAATTTGTAGCAGTAAATA
>JBIIXT010000017.1:0-14692 GCA_044347205.1 Candidatus Nanopelagicus sp.
CATTTTTTACATCTGGCCAGGAGTAGCCAAGTGAAATGATCATCTTTCGTAGAAGTGGAAGTGATAATCCAATTATTCCACTTGGGTCACCTTCAATACTTGTTATAAATGGTGCACTCAAACCATCTAAGGAAAAACCACCGGCTAGATGTAAAGGTTCACCAGAGTTAACATAATCATCAATTTCAGCATCACCCATTTGTGCAAATTGCACTCGCGCTGTTGAGCGCTCGGCAATCTCAACTCCTTGCTTTAGATCGATCAGGCAATGCCCAGTATGTAGGTAGCCATACTTACCACTTAGCAATTTACATCTTGCAATGGCATTCTCTTTACTTTCTGGCTTACCCAATGATTGACCGTTGTATTCAAAGGTTGAGTCACAGCCAAGTATTAGTGAATCAGCCGGTGCTGATTCCTTGACAGTATGTGCTTTTAAAATCGCTAATGCAATCACCATTTCACTGGGTTGTAGCGCAGTAATTTCTGGGGATTCTTCATCAACACCACTTACTAATACTTGTGGTGAAATACCAGCACTCTGCAGTAACCGAAGCCGGGATGGTGATGCTGAAGCGAGAATAAGTCTTGTCATTATGCAGGTAACCTTATTACATGGCCTTCCCAGTTATTGGCGTTATTGCACCAGAGATAGCAATTTCACACCTTCTTCAAGCCGGGTCTCGATTAGGAATTGAAGTATTAGCTAGCAGCGAAAAATTATCAGCGGATGAGTTAATTAAATTTGGTGAAAAATGTCAGTTGATTTGTGTCGAACCATCGATGATTTCTCTCGGAGCGATCAAAGTCGCAGAACAAAGTGGCATACAAATATATCCATCAAGTAAGGTCTTAGAAGCAATCTCTACAATTGAATTTTCAACTCAGAGCGCTGAGCAATTTGTAATTATTGCAGCACGAAGTGCGCATGCACAACATGCAATCTGGCCAATTTCATTACTAAGTAAGGATCTATTAATCTCACCCGCTCCAGGTGTAGGAGAGGAACAGGGTGTAACAATTGCAGTTTCTGCATTAAATTTACTAGCAGAGTTAGCACTTATTGGCGGAATTGAAATAGTTGTTGATGCTAATGATTACCAAAAACTACAAGCGATTAATTGGTTGCAGCCAAGATCAGCTTTCGCAACTGAGATTAATTGTGTAACTAATTATTATGAACAGTATCTACGAGCGGTGCTTGATCTGCCGTTAGGCGATACAAATGCCACTGATACTTATGTTATTACTGGATCAATTAAAACCGATCCAAATAGTGATGATTACCGGCCATACCTTCATCTGATGGCGCGAAATCCGAAATTAAAGTTTGATCAAAGATTAAAACTAGTTGGTTTAGCTGGAAATGATTTAGAGACAATTCTTACTGAAATTATTCATGCCCAGCAGTATTACAGTGGTGAGATCCAGGACTAATCTCGTTTTTTATACTCAATAGCCGGACAAAGATTCATTACCGCTAATAATCCAGCATCCTTAGCTCGCGCTAGTGCGCCTGCATCGATGACATCTAGTTGTAGCCAAACTCCTTTAGCGCCAACCTGAATTGCCTCATCAACAACTGCGCCAGCTAACTCTGAGTTAACAAAAATATCAACCACATCAATCTTTACTGGCACATCACTTAACTTTGCATATCCAATTTGTCCATGAACCTGCTCAGCCTTTGGGTGTACTGGAATGACGGTATGACCTTTATCAATTAATAATTTAGCTACTTTGAATGCAGCGCGTTCTGCATTATTGCTCAAGCCAACTACTGCCCAAGTTTTTAAGGCTAGTAATTGATCTATTTGATCACTCATCTACTTTGTTAACTCCTCAGATACGCCCAGGGCACGGAACTTCCAGCCTGCTGCTCGCCAAGTTGTTCGGTCAAGAGCGTTTCGACCATCGATCATGATTGGGTTTTTAACTAATGATTTCATCTTTACCGGATCTAATTCACGGTAGATCTTCCACTCCGTTAGATGCAGAACTATCTCTGCGCCCTGCAAAGTCTTTTCAATCTCCTGCGCAAAATTAAGTGCCGGAAAACGCTTTTGCGCATTTTCAATTGCTTTTGGATCATGCACAGTTACAACAGCGCCTGCTGCCTGAATTTGTGCTGCAATATCAAGTGCTGGTGAGTCCCGCACATCATCACTATCAGGTTTAAATGCCGCACCTAAAATCGCGACCTTCTTTCCAGTCAGATCATCTGCTAAATCTTTGCGTACTAACTCAATAATTCGCTGACGAGCACGCAAATTAATTGAATCGATTTCCTTTAAAAACTCAAGTGCTTGTTGGGCGCCAAGCTCCTCAGCTCTTGCCATAAATGCTCGAATATCTTTAGGTAAACAACCGCCACCAAAACCAATTCCGGCTTGTAAGAATCTGTTGCCAATACGTGGGTCGTAACCAATTGCCTTTGCCAGCACAGTTACATCACCGCCGGCTGCTTCACAAATTTCAGCCATTGCATTTATAAATGAAATCTTGGTTGCTAAAAATGAGTTAGCGGCAACTTTTACTAATTCAGCAGTTGGTAAATCTGCACGAACCCATGGCGTTGCATCCGCTAAATTCTTCGCATATACCTGCTTTAGTGTTGCTTCAGCTTTATCACTGGTTGTTCCAACGACTAATCGATTTGGTCGTAGCGTATCTTCAACTGCAAAGCCTTCCCGTAAAAACTCTGGATTCCAAGCTAAATCAGCAGCGGGATTTACCTGAATTAACCGAGCGCGTAATCTACTTGCAGTTCCTACCGGCACAGTTGATTTTCCAACCACTAGCGAGCCAGATTTAACTATTGGTGCGATCTGCTCAAGGGCTGCATCGACATAAGTTAAATCTGCGGCATTGCCGCCCTTAACCTGTGGTGTTCCAACACAAATAAAATGAACGTCACAATCTTTGATGGCTTTGAAATCCGTCGTAAAAGTTAAGCGGCCAGATTTGATTTGCTGTGTTAACAACTCTTCTAAATCTGGCTCATAAAATGGCACTTTACCTTTTGCCAATAAATCAATCTTTGCTGGATCAACATCTACGCCAATTACCTCAAATCCCATACTTGCCATACATGCAGCGTGGGTGGCACCTAAGTAACCAGTACCAATAACTGAAAGCTTTAAACTCATGGTCGCTAGCCTATCTATTTACAAGGATCATCTGCAGCAGTTTTACTTTTGAATTTATCAACGATTATTGGTGTTGCAGAAGTAGTCGCAGATGGCGATGGTGAAGGGGTTACCTCATCAATTACCGCTCGATCCTCTTTCAATCTTTGCCATAATTCAGGTGCTAGTACGGGGTCCCAAAGGACTGATGCTGTAACGCCATTTGCGTTGTAGTAAAGATTTGATAATGGCACAGTTAAAGTTCTGACCTTAGTTGTAGATAGTGATTTCATCTGCTTCGCCAAAGTAATCAGATCAGAGCTCTGTAATCCAGAGTCAGTAATGACAGCAGATAAAGATGAATTTATAAAGTTAACCATTGTTATTGGATTTAGTAGAACACCCGCGCTAGTTGCTTTTCGAAGTACTGAGCTAATGAATTGTTGTTGACGCTGCATACGACCGATATCACCTAATCCATCAAACTCTCGGGTTCGTACATACTTAAGTGCCTCAATGCCATTTAAATTGTGTACGCCGGCAGCTAAAACTAAGTGACTCTTTGGATCATCAATATCTTTCTTGGTACAAACCTCAATGCCACCAAGAGCGTCTACAACATCAGCGAAACCGGCAAAGTTAACCTCAACATAATGATCAATTTTTAAATCTGTCATATTCTCGATAACTTCAATCAAAAGTGGCGCCCCACCCCAATTAAATGCAGAGTTCATTTTTGAGTACTTTGCTGGAATTAATTTACCTTGCGCATTTTTATGTTCTGGAATTAAAGCAAAGGTGTCACGTGGCAGCGAGATTATTACCGCTTTATCTCGCGCCTTTGAAATGTGAACTAACAGCATGGTGTCAGATCGCTTACCGGCAGCACTTTTCACTGATCCAACTCGCAGCTCAGCAAGTTCAGCCTTACTAAGACCCTCACGAGTATCTGAACCGACAATTAAATAATTTATTGCGGAAGAGGTTTTATCTGGACGATCATCTAAACCGGCAAAAGCATCTATCTTTTGAATTGAAGCTGAAACCGTTCCAAAAGCTAATGCACTTATTGCTGAAACCCCCAAGGTGGCAAGGGAAATAATCGTCAATATTTTGATGCTTCTGGCAGATCTCACTTATGCATTCTAGATTAAAACTCGGTAAATCCTCCGTTAAAAGTTATGATGGTGGCAGTATGAATCAAATCAGTTATCCACCCGTATCTGTAATTTTACCGATCTTAAATGAAGAGCGAGATTTAGCTTCATGCATCTCAGCAATTCTTCAACAGAGCTACAGTGGTGAGTTAGAGGTAATTTTGGCACTTGGGCCATCCTCAGATAACACTGATCAAATAGCCAACCAATTGGCAGCCAAAGATTATCGAATTAAAATAGTAAAAAATCCATCTGGAAAAACCGCATCTGCTTTAAATTTAGCGATCGGTATTGCTAAAAATGAAATAATTTGTCGAATTGATGGTCATGCACAAATAAATGATTCCTACATTGCAAATGCTGTGAAAATTTTGCAAGAGACAGGTGCGGTAAATGTTGGCGGTCTAATGAATGCTGTTGGTACTGGCGGTTTTGAATCTGCTGTTGCAGGTGCAATGAAATCTAAGCTTGGCGTTGGAGCTGCCAAATTTCACACTGGAGGTGTTGCCGGTCCAGCTGACACCGTTTACCTAGGAACTTTTAAGAAGAGTGCTGTTTTGCAAGTTGGTGGCTTTAATGAGAAATACATTCGCGCGCAAGATTGGGAGTTAAACCATCGGCTGCGATTAGCTGGTGGGATTATCTGGTTTGATCCAAGACTTATTGTTACTTACAGACCGCGAAGTACTTTCGCTAAATTAGCTAAACAATACTTTCAATATGGCAGATGGCGCAGAGCTGTAAGTAGATCACATCCGGGTACCATTAACTTTAGATACTTAGCGCCACCGGTTACGTTAGTACTTAATCTAATCTCACTCTTATTGGGTAGCTTTCTTAACTCACTCTTTTTTATCCCAGCTATTGTCTACCTTGCATTAACAATTATTGGTGGTGTGATTGTGGGAAAAACTCTCGCACAAAAATTAAGACTGCCCTCAGTTTTTTTAACTATGCATATGGCGTGGGGATTGGGCTTTTTAAGCAGCCCGTCAAACTTACTTAAAGATTAATTTGAATGTAGAACGGAGTTTAAACCGCTCCAACTTCCAGTCTTAGGTAGCGCCTCTAGTGCACCACTTTGTGAGTTGCGACGAAAGAGCAGATTATTTGCACCACTTAGCTCTTTAGCTTTTACGGTTGTGCCATCAGGTAGAGAGATCTTTGAGCCAGCAGTTATATAAGTACCCGCTTCAACTACACAATCATCACCTAATGAAATTCCGATACCAGAGTTTGCTCCAAGTAAAGTTCGTTGCCCAATTGAAATAATCTCTTTGCCACCACCGCTGAGTGTTCCCATAATTGATGCACCGCCGCCAATATCACTACCATCGCCAACAATTACGCCAGCGCTAATTCGCCCTTCCACCATTGACTTACCTAATGTGCCGGCATTGAAGTTAACAAAACCCTCATGCATCACTGTTGTACCAGCTGAAAGATAAGCGCCTAATCGAACACGATCGCCATCTGCAATGCGAACACCTTCTGGAATTACATAATCAATCATTCTGGGAAACTTATCTACGCCATACACAACTAGATTTTCATACTTTGCTCGCAGGCGTGGCTGCACCTGATTAAAAGTAGCAACTTCACAAGGTCCAACTGAGCTCCAAACCAAGTTAGGCAAAATATTAAATATGCCCTCTAGATTTAAACCGTGTGGCTTTACGATTCGATGGGAAAGTAGTTGCAGGCGCAGGTAAACATCAGCTACATCTTTTGCAGGTTTATTCAGATCAATCTCAATACCTAAGTTGATTCGTTTTACTTTTCTAATCTCATCCGTTGTTAATAGCTCTGGATACTTATCTGTACCATTTTTAGAACCAAGGCCCAATGTGTGAAACCAGCATTCAAGTATTTGGCCCGCTTCATTTTGGGTAGCAATGCCAATTCCAAATGCAGATTGTTGTGCTGAATTAGCTGCGCTCATAGGACAAAGGTATCAAAATTCAACAAAGGTTATAGACTAATTAAATGCGTGTAAGTGTTTATTGCTCATCTGCGAAAGATATTCCGCAACATTCATTGGATCTTGCCTTTGAAGTTGGAGTTGCAATCGGTGAAGCAGGATGGGAATTAGTTTGGGGTGGCGGTAAAGCGTCAATGATGGGAAAGGTTGCCGAGGGGGCCAGATCAGTTGGAGCCATCACTATCGGTGTCATCCCAGAATCATTAAGAAATATAGAGTTTGAAGATCAGGCGGCTCACCAATTGCATGTCGTCAGTGATATGCGAAGCAGAAAAGCAAAGCTGGAAGAGTTATCAGATGCCTTCATTGCTCTGCCTGGTGGAATTGGAACGCTAGAAGAGTTTTTTGAAATTTGGGTTGGCCGTTACCTTAAATTTCATAACAAGCCAATTGCAGTTTGTGATCCAACTGGTATTTATAAACCTTTACAAACAGCACTTGATCATCTAGCTGAGCAAAATTTTATGAAACCAGGACAGGCCGAGCTAGTTACTTGGTGCACCGATGTTCCAAGTGCAATCCGCGCAATCTCACCAAAGATGGGATAAAGGTAGGACAGTGATGAATAATAAAAATAAATTAGCTTTAACAGTTGAGATTAATCAGCCAATTAAAGTTGTTTGGAAACACCTAGTCGATTGGCGTGCACAAAGTGATTGGATGCTACAAACTAAAGTGTGGTCAGAGCTTGATCAAGACCGAACTGTTAAAAATGGTCGCGGTGTTTTAATTTTTGCATTTACTGGCTTATTTCCAAAGCTGTATCCAAAATTAAAGTTAGGCGTTTTAGATACTATGGAGATTACAAATTGGCATCCGCCTTATCAGTGCGATGTTCTTCATATTGGTCGAATCATTAGAGGTACTGGCAGCTTCGAATTAGTAAGTGGCACAAAGCGCAAAAAGGATAAGACCATCTTTTACTGGAGCGAGGAGATCATCGCCCCAGCAATATTCATAGCAATTCTTAAGCCTTTTATTCTCTTAGGCGTGCGTATCTCCTTACGTAGATTTGCTCGCTTAGTCGAGAGAAGTGCTCGCTAGCAGTAATCTTTACCTGTGTCTGAAGAACTCTCTGCAAAGAAAAGTATCGCTGAAATTCTGGAAAGCTTGCCAGAAGAGGAGCGATTGATTTTGACGATGCATTATGTTTATCAAGTAAGCACCGCTGAAATTGCAGGAAAACTTCAAGTTCCAGAACGCGCAGTCTTATCCGTAATTGCAAGTGGAAGATCCCGCTTAATTTCATCCATTTTTTAGTTAATCCTTACTCAATTTCCCACATCCAGCCGGATAAGGGATAATTACACCTCTGAACGCACCGGCTTTTCAGTAGGGGAGATTCGTAAATGGCTGCAATGAAACCACGTACTGGAGATGGACCTATGGAGGTCACAAAAGAGGCCAGGTCAATGGTTATGCGAATTCCACTTGAAGGTGGCGGTCGATTAGTAGTTGAGTTAAATGTAGAAGAGGCAACAAATTTAGGTAATGTGCTTCAAGCAGCAGTTGCACTAGTTAAAAAATAAAATATCTCTGAAGTAATCTTTAAGAGATGGGATTAAATTGAGTAGCAAAATTGTAGATTTCTATCCCAGCATTGCCTGCATAAATCTAAAAAATGAGAAACTTTTTGCTGATGTAACAGTCGTGGCAATCCCAGTTTTAGCTGAAGAAACACCAATGATTGCAAAAACTGCAATAGTTAATAATTTAACCGCCTTCACAAAGATTAATTTAAACATTGAATTAGCTAATTGGCCAGAGTTCACCGCAAAAGCTGGTGAAATAATTGAAATTCCACTGACCGTCGACAAATTAACTCGTATCTATTTAGTTGGTATAGGTGAATCAAATTTAGAAGATATTCGAAAAGCTAGCGCGGCTTTGAGCAGAAAAGTAAAGGGCACAGATGCGAAGGTCTTATCCGCACTAGTCGAAGAGAAGAATTTAGTTGAAACCAATGTAGTCGCTTTAGTGCTTGCTAATTATCAATTTAATATGAAGTCCGAGAAAAAAGAAAGGCGACCAACCTTTCTTATTTACGGAGATTTCAAAGAAGAAGTGGCACGTGCCAGCGTTTTTGCAAAGGCAACCTGGCGAGCCAGAGATTTAATCCACACCCCATCAAACATCAAGAATCCACTTTGGCTGGCCAATCAAGCCAAATCCATGGTGGCTGCTAGCAAAAACTCCGCACTGACTATAAAAATTAAATCAGGTGCAGCGCTTAAAGAGTTTGGTGGCTTACTTGCAGTTGGAAACTCATCACCAAATCCTGGTCCGAGATTAATTGAGATTTCATATTCACCAAAGGGTTCATCAAATTGGCCGCATGTCGTTATGGTCGGTAAAGGAATTACTTTTGATACTGGCGGTGTCTCGCTAAAGCGGCCGTATGAATTTATGATCGGGATGAAAAGTGATATGGCAGGAGCTGCTGCAATTCTCTCGGCAACTATTGCAATGGCAGATTTAAAGCCTAAGGTAAAAATTACCGCCCTATTAATGTGTGCTGAGAACGCACTTAGCGGCACCGCTCAACGACCATCTGATGTTATCAAGCATTATGGTGGAACAACTGTTGAAGTTATAAATACGGATGCAGAAGGCCGATTGGTTTTAGCTGACGGTTTAGCTTATGCAGATGAAAAATTAGATCCAGATTATCTACTAGATGTTGCGACTTTAACTGGCGCTGCCACCTTAGGCTTAGGACGCCAATACGCTGCGATGTATACAAGAGATAGCGCCTTGGCTAAAAAGATTCATGTGATTGGAAATAATGTTGGAGAAAGAGTTTGGCACATGCCGTTAATTGATGATTATGAAGTTGCGTTAGAGAGTGATATCGCAGATTTAAATCACACCGCCGACAAATATGATTTCTCAGCAGGATCAGTTACCGCAGCATTATTTTTAGAAAAATTTGTGGGAGACCGCAAATGGGTGCACTTTGATATCGCTGGAACCGGCAGATCTGAAGTTGATGCGGGTGAGAACATTAAAGGTGGTACAGGGTTTGCAACCCGTTTACTAATTGGTTGGCTGGATTCAATTTGAACAACTTCATTCCAGCCCGTGGGGATATGAGCGCCTTTGCTGAAAGTTTTGTTCAAGAAGATTATTACATGCAATTGGCGCGCAAAAATGGTGAAGAGATAGGTGTTCAAGATCCGTCACCAGCAGTTGGAAATTTTCTAAAGTTTGTAACTCAATTAACTGGCGCTAAATCAGTTGTTGAAATCGGTACCAGTTCAGGTGTTGGTGGCCTTTGGGTCTTACAAGGCTTAGCCAGCGAAGGTGTTTTAACAACTATTGATGCTGAACGTGAGCACTCAAAAATTGCACGCACTATCTTTGAAGAGGCAGATATTGCAGTTACTAAGTATCGAATTATTACTGGGAATTTAATTGATGTAGTTGGAAAACTTGCTGATGATTCATATGAATTACTAATTACTAGAGATGCCATGGATCTATTTGAAATTGTGCAGGAGTCACATCGCTTGTTAAAACGAGGCGGCTTGTTAGTAGTCGACCAAGCACTAAGTGCTGGCAAGGTGGCGGACACAACTCAACGCGATCCTGAGAGTATTTCTCGTCGAGATACAATTAAAGTAATTAAAGAGGATGCTCGCTGGAGTTCATCAGTAATTCCAATTGGCGCGGGTATCTTAGTTGCGAATAAACTTACGTAGATGAGCTCCCAGTTACCCTCTCCGGCAGATGCTCCAGACACACCATGGTGGCGCCCAGCTAATGCCTCATCTGTAAAAACTTTTCCTAGCAAACAAAGTAACTCATTTTTTATAGTTATCTCAATTGTGATTGCCTTACTTGCTGGTGGAGTAGGAGCGACTATCGGTCGAAGCACCTCATCTAATATTTCAGGAAATTTTGTTAATACCGAAGATGCAATTGAACGTGCACCTGGCTCAATTGCAGATTTAGCATCACGAGTTATTCCTGGCGTTGTCTCTATTTCAGTGGAAGCCGGCGGAGATTCTGGTACCGGTTCTGGATTTTTCCTAAGTGGCGATGGTTACATTTTAACTAATAACCATGTTGTTGAAGCAGCTGCTACTCGCGGGCGAATTAGCGTTGCAATTTCAACTGGCAAGAAATACACCGCCACAATTGTTGGCCGAGATAGCTCTTATGATTTAGCAGTTTTAAAAATTGATGTAACTGGTGCACCATCATTGCAATTAGGAGATAGCGATAAGGCTCAAGTCGGAGATGCAGTGATTGCAATCGGATCACCACTTGGCTTAGCTGGCACAGTCACCTCCGGAATTCTTAGCGCTAAAAATCGTGCTGTAACTACTGGCAGTGGCGCAGGTGAGAGCTCATTCATTAATGCTTTACAAACAGATGCGGCGATTAATCCAGGAAATTCTGGTGGCCCGTTAGTAGATGCAACTGGCGCTGTTGTGGGCGTAAATTCTGCGATTGCATCCCTTGGCTCCTTAGCTGGCGGACAGTCCGGTTCTATCGGTTTAGGTTTTGCAATTCCAATTAATCAAGCGAAGAAAACTGCGGAGCAATTAATTAAAACTGGCTCAGCGACCTATCCGATAATGGGTATTGCCATTGACACTAGATACAACGGAGTCGGTGCATTAATTTCATCAGAGGCAAATGGCATCACTCCTAATGGGCCAGCTGAAAAAGCTGGATTAAAAGCAGGGGATTTAATTGTCGAGATTAATGGCAAAGAGATACAGAGCTCAGATGAATTAATTGTGGCTATTCGTAGTCAAAATGTTGGAGATCAGGTAAAAATTAAATTTAAGCGCAATGCAATTACCCGTGAAGTAACTGTAACCCTCGCGGCATCGAAGAAATAAACAAATGTTTAATATCGGTGGCGGTGAAATGTTGGGCTTAGCGGTAATCGGTTTAATTTTAATGGGACCAGACCGCTTGCCAACAATTGCTACAGATGCTGCCAGGTACCTTCATAAACTGAAGAATTTTGCACAATCGGCGACAAATGAATTAAAAAGTAATTTAGGACCTGGTTATGAAGATCTTCAAATGAAGGATTTAAACCCTAAGACTTTTATCAAAAAAACTATAGGCGATGCGATGGATAAGGCTGAAGAAAAGCCGGCACCTAAGATTGATCCGGACCTCTTATGAGCATGATTGAGGAGATTACTAAAGCACTTGCAACAGTTAATGATCCAGAGCTTCATAAACCACTAACAGAGCTGGGCATGGTTGATCAGGTTGAATTTAGCAATGGTGTTGCTAGTTTAAAAATTTTGTTAACCATTGTTGGTTGTCCAATGAAGGATCGCTTGCACGCTGATATTTCTGCTGCCTTAGAGTCAATCACGGAAATTGAATCAATTGATATTGAATTCGGCGTGATGAGTGAGGAACAACGAAATAATGTTAAGAAGTTGATAAGGGGCGGGCGAGAAAAATTTATTCCCTTTGCCCAACCAGACTCCCTAACTCGCGTGCTTGGTGTGGCATCAGGCAAAGGTGGTGTTGGTAAATCATCAGTAACTGTTAATTTAGCGGTGGCTGCGGCAAAACGTGGCTTAAAAGTTGGAATTCTAGATGCTGATGTTTATGGTCATTCGATTCCAAGATTAATGGGAATTTTAGGTCAGCGACCAACTGCAATTGATCAAACTTTTATTCCAGTTGAAAATTATGGTGTGAAAGTAGTTTCAATGGAGATGTTCAAACCAGAGCGATCAGATCCGGTTGCCTATCGTGGACCATTACTGCATCGAGTATTAGAACAATTATTAAGTGATGCGTACTGGGGCGACCTTGATTTACTACTTCTTGATTTGCCGCCTGGTACTGGTGATATTGCAATCTCACTTGCGCAATTAATTCCTACCAGTGAAATTCTGGTTGTAACAACTCCACAAATTGCAGCTGCTGAAGTTGCAGAGCGTGCTGGCCGAATCGCACATCAAATGAAGCAGCCAGTTATTGGTGTAATTGAAAATATGTCAGATACCACCTGTACTAAGTGTGGTGAGGCTATTTCAATCTTTGGTAGTGGTGGTGGCGAAGAGACAGCTAAGCGTTTGAGTGAATTAGTTGGCGCTGATGTTCCACTCTTAGCAAAGGTGGCATTTAATGCTCAACTTCGTGAGGGTGGTGATGCAGGTGCGCCATTGGTACTTTCAGATGAGAGCGTGCTTGCTAATTTCAATAGTATTTTAGATAAAGTAATTATTCGACCTAAGTCACTTGTTGGCGTGCGACTTGGTGTAACTACTTAAATTACTTTGATTCTTTCTTAGATTCTTTTAATTTCATTAGTAAATCCTCCATCGCATCACCGATTTCAGTACGCAAGTAATCACGTGTTGCCACATCTCCAATTGCAGTGCGCAAACTAGCAAGCTCCCTGGCCAAGTATTCAGTGTCTGCAATATTTCGATCATCTCGATCTCGATCCTCATTTGCCTGAATTCGATCTCGGTCTGCCTGACGATTTTGTGCAAGCAGAATTAATGGCGCAGCATATGAGGCTTGTAATGAGAGTAAAAGTGTTAAGAAGATAAATGGGTAGTGATCCCAACGAAGTGAATCAGGTGCAAAGGTATTCCAGGTAACCCAAAAGATTACAAAGAAGCTCATATAAATTAGAAAACGAGCAGTACCTAGGAAACGTGCAAATTGTTCCGACCAACGACCAAATGCTTCTGGATCATAAGATGGACGAAGTGAGCGACGAGCTTCACGTGGAAACTCAAGAGAGTTTTTCCGTAATTTAGGAGTTATCTTCTTAGCCATTTTTTCTACCGATTCTCAAGATCTTTACGTGTGGATTCAGCAAATCGCCAGTTTTCTGGAAGCAAGTGATCAAGCACATCATCAACTGTTACAGCGCCAAGTAATCGCTCATTTGCATCAACAATCGGCACTGCCAATAGGTTGTAACTTGCTAAATAAGAGGAAACCTCATGCAATGAGGTAGTAGCACTTAGTGGGGAAATATCATTATCAACAATTGAACCTAATAATGTAGCTGGTGGCTCACGTAATAATCTTTGAAAATGCACAACACCTAAAAAGCGACCAGTAGGTGTTTCAGTTGGTGGTCGACAAATAAATACTTGTGATGCCAAGCCTGGTGCAATCTCATTGGCCCTAATTTGAGCAAGCGCTTCAGCAACTGTGCCATCTGCAGAAAGCACAATTGGTTCAGTTGTCATCATGCCGCCTGCGGAGTAATCCTCATAGTGCATTAAGCGTTGCACGCCCTCGGCATCCTCTGGCTCCATTAAGGCAAGTAATGCATCAGCTTTTTCACTACCAACTTCACGTAACAAATCTGCCGCATCATCTGGATCCATCTCACCTAAAACTCCGGCTGCGCGCTCACCCTCTAACTCTGCAAGAAGTTCAACTCGTGCAACCTCGTCCATTTCCTCAAGCACATCGGCTAAGCGCTCATCATCTAATGCGCGAGCAACTTCAGCGCGGCGCTTAATATTTAAATTATGTAAGACTGATGCTAAATCTGCGGCACGAAGATTTGCCAGCGTTGCAAGAAGATTGCTAACTCCCTGAGTTCCTTCTGCAATTGCAAAGCCAGAAATATCTCCCCAGTTAACCGTGGATGAAGCACCGCGTCTGCGCAGGCCAGTGCCACGTTTCATAACGTGCACTCGTTCAATAAACCAATCACCAGTCTTAGCTAGCTCCATTGCTACATCTTCAACAACTACCTTCTCATTGCTTTCAAGTAATGTGACGGTTCGATCCAACATTTCAGTATTGACCATGATCTCATTGGTTCGTTGTTCAAATCTGCGCATATTTAATAAGCCGGTCATAACAACAGTTCCATTATCAATTGAGGTAACTCTGGTAATTGGTACGAAAATTCTGCGGCGTGGTGGAACCTCAACAATTAAACCAAGCACGCGAGGTGGTTGATTATTTGCGCGCAAGGTTGCAATCGCATCCCTTACCTTTCCGACCTGATCACCATTTGGATCAAAGACGGCGGTGCCAGCTAATCGGGCGAGGAATATGCGATTTAAATTTGATCCCTTGATCATCTTTGTTTTGCCCATATTCATGGCCTAAGGGTAATGCTTGACCTGCGATTAAGTGGAATAATTAAATGCAGATATATTTTGCTACATGAAAGATCAGGATCACACCAAATTACCAACGGGACGTGATATCCCATTTCTTATTTCAGGCATATTAGGAATCGGTGCATCTGGTCCGATAATTGCAAAGAGCATGATGCCGGTTCCAACCATGATTATGTGGCGCAATTTAATTGGTGCTTTAGTGATGCTGCCTTTTGCACTGAAGCGAAAGGAGTGGCGAACAAGTGCTCAACGAAATGCAATTAAATGGTCTGCAGTTTCTGGTGTACTGCTAGCACTGCACTTTATTTGCTTCTTCTTGGCAATGCGAATGAC
>JBIIXT010000091.1:0-14272 GCA_044347205.1 Candidatus Nanopelagicus sp.
GCGATCTGTTGAGTGCAATCTGCCTAAACCAATCTCTGCTGGTAAATCTAAAATAATTGTAAGAGATGGGGTTAAAGACTCTGTTGCCCATCGTGAAATACGGGCAACTTCAGAAGGAAGTAAAACTCTGCCTGCTCCTTGATAAGCAATTGATGAATCGATGTATCGATCAGTGATTACTACCTCACCACGATCTAGCGCCGGCCTTACAACAGAGAACACATGGTGGGCGCGATCTGCTGCATACATAAGTGCTTCAGACCTTGGACTGATAACACCCGTGTTGTTATCTAGAAGAATCTGCCTAATTTGATTACCTAGTGTTGTGCCGCCAGGTTCGCGGGTTAGAACTACAGTCTCACCTTGTTTTTCAAGCCACTCTTTTAATAATTTTGTTTGAGTTGATTTACCTGCGCCTTCACCACCTTCAAATGAAATAAATACTCCCGTAGTTGCAGTTCCTGTAATTGCTCCTAATTCACCACGTAGTGCTGAAAGAACATCAGACCAGAGAGAAACATTTGGACGATCGCGCATCTGGCGGTAGGAAATGATTCCAACAAGTATTCCAATTAAGCCAGCTGCAAACATGGTAAATGCTGCGCCGTTATAGGTAACAGATGTAGTTCTGAAGGTAAATGTGTGTTTACCGATTGCTGCAGCAACAAGTGGAGCAATCGCTAAAACTAAAACTAGTGAAACACGAATTAAGGACTGCACAAACGCAAAGGTGCGACCGCGAACTTCATCAGCGACCTCCATACCAAGCATGGTGAAGCCGGTAACCCATGAGATTCCAGCAAATGCGCCAAGTAATACAACAATAAATATTGCAAGTACAAGGTTTAGTACTAGTGAAAGTAAAACCAGTAGCAAGCTAGAGATTGTTAGGGATGCACCGAATAAACGACGCCGCGAGAATTGCGCGAAGACCTTTGGTCCAAATGAAATACCTAAAGCAAGACCAGTAAATACTGCGCCAAATAAAACACCGTATGCAGCTTCACCTGCTTGTAGATCATCAACAAATGTTCTGGCTAAGCCAATTACCGCACCCGCTGCAAAAAAAGCACCAAGCATTCCAATAATTAGGCCGCGGATAATCTTTGAACCTTTTATAAATTCAAAGCCTTCAAGAAGTGCTTTGCCGATTCCAGGGGAAGCGGCAGTAGTTGAAGCACCTGGCGGAATCTCTCTTAGCTTCCAAACAATGTAAGCACAGTATAAAAAGCTAAGTGAGTTTATATAAAGAGCGATATCTGCCGCACTTGCTGGGGTTTGATTACCAAGAGCTGAATTAATAGCGCCAGAGAAAATCGCAAGGAGTGAGAAAACAATCGCAGCGACAGGGGCGGTGCCGTATGAGGCAAGTAGTGAAACCTGATTAGCACTCTCTAATTTATGTTTTGGAACTAGGTTTGGGACAGAAGCCTCTTTGGCTGGTGACCAAAATAAGGTAACTGTTTCAACCAAAATAGTTGCGGTGTATAGCCAGAAGTAATTACCAACAATTGGAATAGATGCGTAGAGTGCAAATCTAATTACATCACAGGAGACCATTAACTTTCGGCGATCAAATCTATCTGCAATCACACCAGCAAATGGTCCAAGGATTACTGCAGGGAGCAAGCGAACAATAAATACACCAGCGATTGCAAAGTTAGCCTTTGCATAATCTCCGCCAGATAATTGTTGAGCCAGCGCCGTTGATGCTAAAAGTCCAAGCCAGTCGCCAAAAGATGAAAATGCCATTGCATTCCAAAGTTTTCGAAATGCTGGAATTGCTAAGACGCTGCGAGATTCAGATTGTGCTGGCGCGGATGGGTATGACAGCGGCATGAAGCAAGTCTACTTGTGGGCTATACCTGCTTATTTAAGCGGGTTTTCCCACACCAGTAGCAGCTTTCTTGGCTTTCTTCTTAGCACCGGCGCCCTTAATAGTTTTCTCAGTCAATGTTGGAGCGGTTTTCTTTGCTGATGCCTTCTTCTTTTTCTTTCCAGAACCTCCTGGGTTTTCAAGCTCCCATGCACGACGTCCTGCAAGTAATTCAAGTGCTCGCTCAATTGTTAGAAGCTCAACGGCGTCTCCACGGCGCAGTGTTGCATTAACTTCACCATCCGTTACATAAACACCAAATCGCCCATCCTTAACAATTACCTCTTTACCAGTTGCAGGATCTTGACCCAACTCTTTAAGTGGTGGCTTTGCAACACCGCGCCTACGTACCTTTGGTTGTTTATAGATTTCAATCGCTTCATCCAGTTCAATTGAAAATAGTTGATCCTCACTCGTTAGTGTTCGAGAATCTGCGCCATGTTTCATATATGGGCCGTATCTACCATTTTGAACAGTGATTGGTTCATCTTGGTATGTGCCAAGTGTGCGAGGAAGTGAAAGCAGGCGCAGCGCATCTTTTAAATCAATCGTGTCTAGTGTCATTGTAGAAAGAAGTGAGGCGGTCTTTGGTTTTGGTGCATCTTTTTTCTTACGCTTTTTCTTGGCGCCCTCTTCAACTATTTCTTCTGGGAATACTTCTGTGATGTAAGCACCAAAGCGCCCAGACTTAGCAATTACTTCAAGCCCGGTTTCTGGATCAGTTCCTAATTTTCGCTCACCAGATGGTTTAGCAAGTAACTCAACTGCTTTAGGAAGAGTTAGTTCATCGGGCGCCATCTCCTCTGGGATATTGGCAAACTTTCTTTCCTCACCTTGTCCTTGTTGCAGATATGCACCAAAGCGACCAACACGTATTTCGATGTCTTCACCCATCTTCATGGTGTTAATTGCTTGGGCATCAATTGCCCCAAGATCTGCTGATAATTCAGCTAATCCTGGATTATTTTCACTTCCATAGAAAAAGTTTGTTAACCAAGCAACTCTTTCGGTTTCACCATTTGCAATGCGATCTAAATCCTCCTCCATTGAGGCGGTAAATTCATAGTCAATTAACTTTGTAAAGTGTTGCTCTAGTAAACCAGTGACTGAGAAAGCTAGAAATGTTGGAACCAGTGCGCGCCCACGCTTTGCAACGTAGCCACGATCTTGAATTGTTTGCATAATTGAAGCAAAAGTAGATGGGCGGCCAATTCCTAACTCTTCAAGTTTTTTAACAAGAGTTGGCTCGGTATAACGTGCAGGTGGTTTAGTTTCATGCCCCTCACAGGTGTATTCCTTAACTGCAATCTTCTCACCAACACTCATTGCAGGCAGCCTGCGGTCCGTATCTTCAGCATCACTCTTCTCTTCTGCAATCTCCTCATATGCAGCTAAAAAGCCAGCAAAAGTTAGAACAGAACCATTGGCACGAAAGATTGCATCTTTACCTGTCTTAGTTTTAACATCAAAATCAACACGCATTTGTTGTTTCTTAGCATCTGACATTTGAGATGCCACAGTGCGCTTCCAGATTAGATCATAAAGTGCGAATTCATCCCGTGATAACTCAGGCGCTAACTCACCAGGTGTTTTAAACACATCACCCGCTGGGCGAATTGCTTCATGTGCTTCTTGGGCGTTCTTTGTTTTGCCTTCATAAACACGTGGTGTGGCAGGAACAAACTCTTTTCCATACAAGCCTTGCGCAGAAGAGCGTGCAGCAGTAATTGCCGACGCTGAAAGTGTCACCGAGTCAGTACGCATATAGGTGATGTAACCATTTTCATACAATCGTTGTGCTATTCGCATTGTTAACTGCGCGCCCCAACCTAAACGAGAGCCAGCATCTTGTTGCATAGTCGATGTTGTAAACGGTGCCTTTGGACGCTCAGTTCTTGGCGACTCCTCTAATGATTTAACAACTAAAGATTGCCCAGATAAGGACTGTACTAATTCTCGGGCGCCTGCCTCATCTAATAATAAAATATTTTCTAAAGATTTTTCTTTAATGCCGCCATTTGAATCAAAATCATTTGTTGCAGCAACTCGCTTACCTTCAAGGGATAACAGTCGGGCATTAAAACCAGGCTCACACACAGCAGCTAAATCCCACCAAGCCGAGGAGATAAATGCCATGCGCTCACGTTCGCGTTCAACAATTAATCTAGTTGCAACTGATTGCACGCGCCCTGCTGAAATACGCGGCATAACTTTTTTCCACAAAACTGGAGATAATCGGTAGCCATATAGACGATCTAACACACGACGTGTTTCTTGGGCATCTACTAATCGATAATCTAAATCCCGAGTTTCATTCGCTGCTTTTTGAATTGCCTCTTTTGTAATTTCATGAAAGACCATTCGCTTAACTGGAATCTTTGGACGAAGTACCTCAATTAAGTGCCAAGCAATCGCTTCACCCTCGCGGTCCTCATCCGTTGCCAGAATTAACTCATCGGCATCTTTCATTAACTCTTTTAATTCTGAAACCTTCGCTTTTTTATCTGGGTTAATCACATATAAAGGAGCGAAATCCTCTTCAATATTTACACCCTCTTTAGCCCACGCAAACTTCTTAAACTCTTTTGGAATATCAGCTGCGCGTTGCGGCAGGTCTCGAATGTGTCCAACAGATGCTTCAACAACGTAATCATCCCCAAGGAAGGAGCCGATCTTGCGCGCCTTCGCTGGGGATTCAACGATTACAAGCTTTGTGCCCAAATTATTTAGCCAATCGCAGTTGAAGCACGTCGGTTACGAACCAACGCCACAACTATTGCAAGAGTTGCAACTAAAGCAATCAAACGTGATGTGCCCTCGTTGTTATCTAATGCAAAGGCAACAATTGCTGGAGTAATTAGTAATCCAACAAGGTTCATTACCTTAATCAATGGGTTAATCGCAGGACCTGCTGTGTCTTTAAATGGATCTCCAACAGTGTCACCAACGATTGTGGCTTTGTGAGCCTCGCTGCCCTTGCCACCAAATGAACCATCTTCAACCATCTTCTTAGCGTTATCCCAAGCTCCACCTGAGTTAGATAAGAAGACAGCCATTAATGTTCCAGTTCCAATTGATCCAGCAAGGTAGGCACCAAGTGCGCCAACACCTAAACCAAAACCAACTGCAATTGGTGCCATAACAGCAAGTAAGCCTGGTGTTGCAAGCTCACGCAGTGAATCACGTGTGCAGATATCAACTACGCGGCCGTACTCTGGCTTCACCTTGCCAGTCATAATTCCTGGGTACTTCTTAAATTGTGCACGAACCTCAACAACAACAGCTGCTGCTGCGCGAGATACTGCATTGACTGCAAGACCTGAGAACATAAATACAACGGATGCTCCGATAATTAATCCAACTAGGTTACGTGGATCTGCAATATCTAGAACACCAGTGAACTCAAGTGCCACAGATGAAGCACTCTTTCCAGCATCAATTACCGCAATCTTAATTGCATCAGTAAATGCACCAAATAGCGCAGTTGCAGCAAGTACCGCAGTTGCAATTGCAATTCCCTTTGTAATCGCCTTGGTTGTGTTTCCAACAGCATCTAGTGATGTAAGGATCTTTGCACCTTCACCCTTAACATCTCCTGACATTTCAGCAATGCCTTGTGCGTTATCTGAGATTGGGCCAAAGGTATCCATTGCAACGATTACGCCTACGGTGGTTAATAAACCAGTTCCGGCTAATGAGATTGCAAATAGTGAGAGAACAATTGAGCCACCGCCAAGTAAGAAGGCTCCGTAAACAGCGGAAGCAATTAATAATGCAGAGTAAACAGCTGATTCAAACCCAACTGAGATACCAGCCAAAATTACAGTTGCAGCCCCTGTTTTAGATGAGGCAGCGACATCATTTACTGGACGCTTGCCAACTTCTGTAAAGAAGCCAGTTAATACTTGAATTGCTGCTGCTAATAAAATTCCAATTAGTACTGCGCCAAGTGCTAGTACGCGTGGGTTGATATCAGCGTTTTGTGCCTCCATTGATAAACCTGACATGTTTCTTAGTGAGCTTGGCAGGTAGGTATAGGTTGCAAAACCAACTAGAACTGCGCTGATAACAGCTGACATAAAGAATGAGCGATTAATCGCAGTCATCGCAGTCTTATCAGTTGGGCGAAGACGAGTTAAGAAAATACCAAGAATTGCAGTAATGATTCCAATCGCTGGAACGATTAATGGGTAAATCAAGCCAGCGTCACCGAACCCGGCTTTACCAAGAATTAATGCTGCAACAAGTGTTACTGCATAAGATTCAAATAGATCAGCTGCCATACCAGCACAGTCACCAACATTGTCGCCAACATTGTCTGCAATGGTTGCAGCGTTTCGAGGGTCATCCTCTGGAATATTCTTTTCAACCTTACCAACTAGGTCTGCGCCAACATCTGCAGCCTTAGTAAAGATACCGCCACCAACACGCATAAACATCGCAAGCATTGCAGCGCCAAAACCAAAACCTTCAAGGACTGATGGGGCATTTTCTTTATAAATGATTACAACGAGGGATGCACCAAGTAATCCCAAACCAACTGTTGTCATACCAACTACGCCGCCGGTACGGAAAGCAATTTGTACTGCGCGCTCAGCAGATTTTTTACGAGCCGCCTCTGCAACACGAACGTTGGCACGAACTGCTAGCCACATTCCGTTGTAACCAACAAGGGCAGAAAAACCTGCACCAACTAAGAAGAAGAGTGAGCGACCAATACGAATTTCGGCGTCCCCTGGTAGAGCGAATAAAAGAACAAAGACAAGTGCAACAAAGACAGAGAGTGTTCTAAATTGACGGGCCAGATATGCAGTTGCACCCTCTTGGATTGCAGCTGCAATCTCTTGCATCTTCGCTGTTCCTGGATCTTGCGCCAGTACTTGTGCGCGAAGTGCCATCGCAATTGCGAGCGCTAAAAGTGAGATCGCCAGGATGGCGTAGACGATGTTGAGGTTATCTCCAGTTACTTGGACTTGGACAAGATTCAATTGACTCTCTCCTTGAGTTGGGCTCAGCTTTGAGCGTTATGTTAAAAATGCCCCTGCAGTTAAGGGCGAGGCCTGAGTTTACGCATACCCCTTAGCCTTTTTACAAATAAATAGGCATCACGTGGATAGATCACGCTCAAATTAGCCCGCAGGGGCAGATACTCTGACCTTCCTCATGAACCTACTTGATGCAAGCTCGGTTGTCTCAACCCTTGGCTTAATTGGCGTCCTTGGCATTATTTTTATGGAGACTGGTTTATTAATTGGTCTAATTTTTCCAGGCGGTGAAGTGGTTTTCCTTGCAGGAATCGCTGCCTCTGGTTCAGGAGCTGCGATTCTAGGAGATGCAAAATTATCAGCACCACTTTTATTTGCACTCGCCCCAATTGCTGCAATCACTGGCGGCGAAGTTGGTTATTGGTTTGGCAGGAAATATGGCAGAAAGTATTTCATGCGAGCAGATAGTAGATTCTTTAACAACAAAATGTTGGTTACTACTGAAAAATGGTTACATAAGTATGGCCCACGTAAAGCTTTAATCTTTGGTCGCTTTATTCCATTTGCTCGCACCCTGATAAATCCGGTCTGTGGAGTTGTTAACTTAGATCGTAGATTATTTTCAACCTGGAATGCCATTGGCGCCATAATTTGGACTCAGGTAGCAATTGGCATAGGTTATCTATTAGGAGAGCAGTTAAAGGATTCGGTAAATTATTACCTATACCCAATAATTGCCGTAATTGTTTTAATCACTTTAATCCCACTCGTAAGTAGAGTCTATAAAGAGCGCAAGGAGAGCAAATGAAGGTTCTTCACTTAATCACCAGAATGAATACTGGTGGTCCAGCAGTCTTCTTAGATCACCTAACACATGCAATTCATCCATCATGTGAATCAGTAATTGGCTATGGCTATTGCGAGGGCAATGAGACTGACTACACCGAGAATCATGAGTTAACTGCAAATCTCTTTAAATTAAAATCACTCCACAGATCCCTTAACCCAATAGATGACATTCGCGCCTTTTTTGAAATTCGCAGTTTAATTAAGCAAGAGCAACCAAAGGTTGTTAATACCCACACCTCTAAAGCAGGCGTATTAGGCAGGGTTGCCGCCAAGTCAGTGAGCCGAAAAATCAAGGTAGTCCACACCTTTCATGGCCACTTAATTTATGGCTACTTTGCTAAGTACAAGTCATTTGCTTTCACAATTGTTGAAAAATTCCTAGCCTCATTTACTGATGTTGCAGTTGCTATTACCCATGAAACCCAAAGCACCTTACAAAAATTAGGAATTGGCAAGTGGCTTAATTGGCAGGTAATTCACTTAGGAATTCCATTAATTGATGAAGTTATGCCTAAGAGTGATGGCACAAAACTACTTTGGGTAGGACGCTTTACCGATATTAAAGATCCATTTTATGCAATTGAGGTAATGCAAGAGCTAGAGAAGTTAAAACCAAATACTTACTCATTAACCATGATTGGTGGCGGTGAGTTGTTAAATTCAGTTAGAGAGAAAGCAAAAGGCTTGAAGGTTGATTTCACTGGTTGGGTTGACGCACCTTTCACACCTAAGCGGCCATTTGATGCACTGCTATTAACAAGTAAAAATGAGGGAATGGGTTTAGTTATTTTAGAAGCAGCCAACTTTGAGAAAGCAACTATTGCAAAAAATGTTGGTGGTATTAATGAGTTTATAAAAGATCGCGAAACTGGCTTCTTAGTAAATGGCAATCCAGCCGCTATGGCAAAGGTAATTACCGCTTTAAGTGTTGATAATTTAGAAAAAGTTGGCAAGCAAGCAAGGCATTTATTAGAAATTAATTTCTCTGATGAGTCAATGGCAAATAATTATTTAAATCTTTATAAAAATTTATTAAAGCCCTAGATCACTTAACTGATAAGCAGCTCGGTACTCATAACCGGCCTCAATAACTTTAGGCGCAGCTCCTCGTTCAACAATTACTGCAACTGCCACCACAATGGCGCCCGCCTCCTTCAACGCCTCAACCGCAGTTAATACTGAACCACCAGTTGTTGATGTATCTTCAACAGCTAAAACTCTTTTGCCTTTAACATCTGGTCCTTCAATCCGGCGCTGCAGGCCATGTGCTTTTTCAGCTTTTCGCACAACAAATGAATCTAATTTGCGCCCATTTTGCGCTGCCACATGCATCATCGCTGTTGCTACTGGATCTGCGCCAAGTGTTAGGCCGCCAACTGCTTCATAATCTAAATCTTTTGTTAGCTCAAGCATTACCTGACCAACTAATGGCGCAGCTATTGAATCCAGTGTTACTCGGCGCAAGTCAACGTAGTAATCAGCCTCTTTGCCGGAGGACAAAATAACTTTTCCATGGACTACTGCCTTATTTAAAATCTCATTTTTTAATGATTTAAGTGCTGACATGCCTGAGAGCCTAGTGTGTAATTTCTTTACTGTTTTGGATAGACAACAACTGTTTGCCCACTGCGCTTTACTAGCGCCTTTGGTGGGTTGGCCTCAATTAACGCATCTACCTCAGTACGAAGCTTTGCTACCTCAAATGCCATGTTTGCAACCGCTTGCTCAAGCTCCATGATCCGTGCGATACCAGCAAGGTTTATTCCTTCACCAACTAGGCGCTGCACATTTCGCAACTTAACAATATCTAGTAATGAGTACCTGCGATTTTTTCCAACTGTTCGATTTGGTGTGACTAAACCTAGGCGATCATATTGACGAAGGGTTTGTGGATGTAAGCCAGAGAGTTGGGATGCAACTGAGATTACATAAATTCCTTCATCCTCTGGAATTTGATCTTGATTAGACATTAATTCTTCGCCTTTGCATTTAACTCAGCACGTGGATCAAACTCTTTTGTTGCTTGTGCAAACTCTTCAATCGCTTTCTTAGCTGCGCCATCAACACGTTGTGGCACCCGCACATCAATTGTGATCATTAAATCTCCAACGTGTGTACCTTTTTTAACACCGCGTCCTTTAACGCGAAGGGTTCGACCAGATGGAGTACCTGGTGCGATCCGAACAGTTACTTCGTCCCCTTCAAGTGTTGGCACCTTTATGTCGGCGCCTAATGTAGCTTCGGCAAAGGTAATTGGAAGTGATAAATGAATGTTCTCATCCTTGCGAGAGAAAATTGGATGTGGTGTGACATGAACAGTTACATACAAATCACCAGGTCCAGCAGCCCCTGGTGCGCCTCTGCCCTTAATCTTTATCTTTGCGCCATCTTTAATTCCAGCTGGAACTCTTGTGGTTATGTTCATCGCAGCAGAGCCTTGCGGTTGCAAGCGAAGATTTAACTCGGTGCCATAGATTGCATCTTTAAATAAAATTGCTGTTTCAGTTTGTAGATCTGCGCCATGGCGCTGGCGTGCGCCACCAAATAATGTTGAGAAAATATCTCCGCCAGGACCAAACATGTCGGTGAAGTCACCGCCATTAAATCCTTGCCCACCCTGCAGATTTGGGTTAATTCGACCTGATTTATAAGCCTCTCGTGCATCATCATATTCACGCCGCTTTTTATCATCACTTAAAATGTCGTAGGCCTCAGAGACTGCCTTAAATCTATCCTCTAACTTTTTATCGCCTTTAGTTTTATCAGGATGTAATTCACGGGCCAATTTTCGATACTGTTTTTTAATCGCAGCCGCGTCCGCAGATTTTGCAACACCAAGGATTTGGTAGTAATCCTTTTCGTATAAATCCTTGGCCGCCATCTTTAATTATCCTTTTTATTAATTAAGCAGGATCAGTAACAGCAACTCTTGCTGGCCGGATCACGCGCTCTTTGTACTTATAACCTGGCTGCAAGATTTCAGTCGCTGTAGTCTGACTTACATCAGGTGATGTGTTGTGGACTAAAGCTTCATGAATTGCTGGATCAAAGACCACACCAACTTCAGAAAATTTTTGTAATCCTAATTTTTCTGTGATTGCAGTAATTCGATCAGCAACAGCTTTAAAGCCACCAGATAACTCACCATGCTGTTCTGCCCGATCTAAATCATCTAATACGGGAAGTAGTTCAGATAAAACAGCAGCAACTGTGTATTCAGCAGCTGATGCTCGGTCGCGATCTACTCGCTTTCGATAATTTGCATACTCTGCTTGCACGCGTTGTAAATCAGCAGTTAATGAGGTGACTTCATCAACAACCTCAGTGACTTCACTTAATGCTTCATCGACTGCATCAGATAACTGTGTTTGGCTATCTGATGCGGCTGAATTTTCTTCACTCATCGATGTTTACTTTTGCTCGTCAACAACTTCAGCATCCTGTACGCCATCATCAGCTGCGGTTGTGCCAGCTGGTGCTTGCGCTGCATTTGCTGCGTAAAGAGCTGCGCCAAGTTGTTGGCTTAACTCTGAAGCTTTTTCAGTTGCAGATTTAATTGCAGAAAGATCTGTGCCAGCCAGGGCTGTCTTTAGATCTGCTATTGCAGTTTCAGTCTCTGCCTTCTTAGTTGCATTCTCACCTTCAGTGAACTTGTCTTCGTTATCTTTCAAGAACTTCTCTGTTTGATAAACAAGTGAGTCACCAGCGTTACGAACATCTGCCTCTTCACGACGTTGCTTATCCTCATCGGCATGGGCCTCAGCATCCTTCATCATGCGATCAATCTCTTCTTTAGAAAGAGCAGATCCACCTGTGATAGTCATGCGTTGTTCCTTACCGGTACCAAGATCCTTGGCAGAGACATGAACAATTCCGTTAGCATCGATATCAAAGGTGACCTCGATCTGTGGAACTCCACGTGGTGCTGGTGGCAGACCAGTTAAATCAAAGGTGCCAAGTTTTTTGTTGTAAGCAGCCATCTCGCGCTCACCTTGGTAAACCTGAATTGATACTGCTGGTTGATTATCATCTGCAGTTGAGAAGATCTCACTGCGCTTGGTAGGAATAGTTGTATTGCGCTCAATTAACTTAGTCATAACCCCACCCTTGGTTTCAATACCAAGTGAAAGTGGGGTTACATCAAGAAGTAATACATCTTTTACTTCACCCTTTAGAACACCAGCTTGTAGGGCTGCGCCAACTGCAACAACCTCATCTGGGTTAACACCCTTATTTGGCTCTTGCCCACCAGTTAATGATTTAACTAAATCAACAACTGCTGGCATACGAGTTGATCCACCAACTAAAACCACATGATCAATATCGGCAATTGGAATGCCGGCATCGCGTAGCACTGCTTGGAATGGGGTTTTACAACGCTCAAGCAGCGCAGCACTTAACCCTTCGAATTGTGCACGGGTTATGGTCTCATCTAAGAACAATGGATTCTTCTCGGCATCAACTGTGATGTATGGAAGATTTACTGATGTTTGCGCAGATGAAGATAATTCAATCTTTGCTTTCTCAGCAGCTTCTCGAACACGTTGCATCGCCATCTTATCTTTTGTTAGATCAATTCCGTTTTTAGATAAGAAAGTTTTAACTAGGTGATCAACTAAAGCTTGATCCCAATCATCGCCACCAAGGTTGTTATCGCCATTGGTTGCTTTAACTTCAACAACACCTTCACCGATTTCAAGAAGTGAGACGTCAAAGGTTCCACCACCAAGGTCAAAGACCAAGATGGTTTGTTCTTTATCGCCTTTATCTAAACCATACGCCAGTGCTGCAGCTGTTGGCTCGTTAACAATACGAAGCACATTAAGACCTGCGATTTCACCAGCTTCTTTAGTTGCTTGACGCTGTGCGTCATTAAAGTAAGCCGGAACTGTAATAACTGCATCAGTTACTGTCTCACCTAAATAACTTTCAGCATCACGCTTTAGCTTCATCAAGATACGTGCAGAAATTTCTTGTGGTGTGTATTTCTTGCCATCAATATCCATGCTCCAGTTAGTGCCCATATGGCGCTTAACGGAACGAATAGTGCGTTCAACATTTGTTACTGATTGACGCTTTGCTACTTCACCAACTAATACCTCGCCGTTTTTAGCGAAGGCAACAATTGAAGGTGTAGTACGTGCACCCTCTGCATTTGCAATTACGGAAGGCTCGCCACCTTCTAATACAGATACGCAACTATTTGTGGTTCCTAAATCAATACCGACTGCTCTAGCCATTTGTTTCCTCCTATGGTCCTATTTTCAACCTTGAGTGCCTATATAGTCAAAAGGTTGAGCCACACAGGCTCAAGGTTGCTATCTAGAGGAACTCTTTAGAGGGAGGAAATATTCCCGCGGGCTGGTTTGAGCACAAGGGCGGTCAGCGCCCCACCAATTAGCCCGCCTAGGTGGGCCTTCCAGTCGATGCCTGGAATTAATAATGGAATCGCCATATTTACCGCAACTAGCGTCAGTGCCTCGCGAAGATTGCCGCCCATTTTTTTACGAAGGATTGCATAGGCGCCAAAGAGACCAAAGATCATTCCTGATGCACCAACAGCTGATGCTTGTGGTGGATTGAAAATGTATGAAGCTAGTGAGCCAAAGGTTAAGGATATGAAAAGAAGTGCGATGTAGCGATTTCGGCCATAGTAACTTTCAAGTGGTGTACCGATTGAAAAGAAAGCAAGCATGTTACAAATTAAATGAACTAACCCGCCATGAACTAGGGCAACAGTAAAGAGGCGATAAATCTGGCCTTGTTCAATCCTATAACCCCAGAGAGCTAAATCATTTTGTAGGTTTGGTTGAACCATGGTTAGTACATAAACACCAGAGATAAAAAGGATTAAAGACTTGGTAAGTGTTTGCTGCATCTGTTGCCGCGCTATTTTTGTTTGTTTATTTAATAGTTACAGAAGTTATCTTGATTGCTTGTACTGGTTTGTCATTTGCACCAGTTTTAGCAGCTGCAATTTTGTCAACGATCGCCTGTGAGGCAGCATCTTTAACCTCACCAAAAATGCTGTGTTTGCGGTTTAGCCAGGTTGTTGGGGCGACTGTAATAAAGAATTGTGAGCCATTTGTATTTGGTCCAGCGTTGGCCATTGCAAGTAGGTATGGTCGATCAAAGTTTAATTCGCCATGAAATTCATCTGCGAAGTTGTAGCCAGGTCCGCCCATTCCAGAGCCAAGTGGATCTCCACCTTGAATCATAAATCCTGGAATAACGCGGTGAAAAATAGTTCCATCGTAAAGATTCTTCTTAACCTTCTCGCCAACATTTGGATCTACCCACTCTTTAGCACCGGTGGCTAGCTCGACAAAGTTTGCAACAGTCTTTGGTGCTTGGTTTGGAAATAATTCAATAGTGATGTCACCTTCGGAGGTGTGCAGAATTGCTGTGCTCATTATTTTCTCTTTTCTGATTTATGTTTTTGACTAATTAAGTTTGTTTCACTTACTAAGTAATTACTTAGTAAGTTATTTGTGGAGACCAGGGGAATCGAACCCCTAACCCCCGCCTTGCAAAGGCGGTGCTCTACCAATTGAGCTAGGTC